>CAMDER010000012.1 GCA_945896935.1 Bifidobacterium breve
ACGGTGAAGCACGATCTTGACCAACTTGAACTCGTGATTCGCCAAATTCTCTCGGAACAGGGCTCCACCTGGCAGTTCAGGTCTTTCGCTGACCTCGTTGATGCGTCATACTGAACCTATGGGATTTCACCACGTTGCCATCGCTATCAACGATGTCCAAGCCAATTACGACTTCTACACCCAAGTCATGGGTTTCGAATTGGTCAAGACCGTGACCGCACCAACACCCGAGGGTGGATACAGCAAGCACTTCTTTTATTCGACCGGTAAGAACGAAGCCGGCGAACAAGGGATGATTGCGTTCTGGAATATTCACGTTGACAGCCTTGAAGGATTCGAAACCAATCTCAACAAAGCAGCTGGCTTGCCCTGGTGGGCCAATCACTTTGCCTTTAATTCACCGACTGCTGAACATCTCGAAGATCGCCGCGAAAACTGGCGCACCCACGGCCACACCGTGCTCGAAGTGAATCACGAATTTTGTCGCTCGATTTATATTCGTGATCCCGAAGGCAACACCGTTGAGTTCTGTTTGAATCTTCGTGAATTTACCGACGAAGAAAAAGTGCACGCCCTGGAATTGCTGCTTGATCCAGATCCACCGATGGAAAAACAATTTGGTGCAAAAATTTGGCAGCCTGAAGGTGACGCCCTCGTCATACCAGCGGGCTGATCACGCCAATTTTTTAGTCGTGATTGTCGTATGGCGAATCGGCATGGAAGTTTTTCGCCATATTGCGGAACTTGGTGAACTCGCCAAAGAACGCTAGTTTCACTAGTCCTGTCGGTCCCGAACGGTGCTTACCGATAATGATTTCAGCCACACCTTTTTCGGCATTCTCGGAACTCTCACCTTTTTCATTGCGGTACATCTCGGGTCGGTGCAAGAACATCACGATGTCAGCGTCTTGTTCGAGCGAACCTGATTCGCGTAAATCTGACAACTGCGGACGCTTATCTTGACGTTCCTCAAGACGACGACTGAGCTGGCTGAGCGCCATCACCGGCACGTCAAGTTCGCGCGCCAAAATTTTAAGGTTACGGCTAATCTCGCTGACTTCAAGTTGACGACTCTCACTGTGATTGCCGCTCATCAATTGCAAATAGTCAATAACAATGAGGCCCAGTCCGTTGTATTTAGCTTTGAGTCGACGAGCCTTGGCACGAATTTCCATCACGGTCACACTGGCGTTGTCATCAAGGAACAACAAACGGTTATCGAGTCGACCAACTGCAAGGTTGATCTTGCTCCACTCTGGTTCGCTGATATTTCCTGTTCGTAAACGCTTTGAATCAACTTCGGCTTCACTGGACAAAAAGCGCATTGTTAACTCGGTGTGGCTCATTTCTAGAGAGAAAACAAGAACGGGCAAGTTAGTTGTTTGGGCCACGTTGCTGGCGATGTTGAGAGCGAACGCGGTCTTACCCATCGCGGGACGAGCGCCAACGATGACCAACGATGAAGGTTGCAATCCAAGAATGATTTCATCAAGATCGGTGAACCCAGTGGGTACACCTGTGAGCGTCACCTTGCTTTCGAATCTCTTCTCTAATTCTTCAGTCGCCAAACCTAAGAGGTCGTTGATCTGTCGCGTTGAATCAGTGACCCGTTCTTCAGCAACAGCAAACACGCGTGACTCGGCTTCATCAAGGGCACGAGCAACATCATCGGGTTCGGTATAGGCGATCTCGGCTATTTCGCTGGCAACACCAATCAGTCGACGCAACGCCGCAGTGTCCATCACAATTTTTGCATAACGACCAACGTTGCCAATGACCGGTGTTGAGTTTTGCAGTTGCAGCAAAAAGTCGAGTCCACCAATTTCTTCAAGTAACCCGATACGTCGCAGTTCGTCAGCAACGGTCACGGGGTCGATGGGATCGCCACCAGCCAATAGCGACCGCATCCCATCAAAAATATGTTGGTGTCCTGGTTTGTAAAAGTGTTCGACATGGACGCCAGCTTCAGCCACTGTGTTCACGGCATCGCGCGATAACAACATCGCGCCAAGCAACGACTCTTCAGCACTGAGGTTGTGTGGTGGGACGCGATTCATCATCGGTCGGGGCGCTCCGTCGCGCTGATTCTTACTACCCCAATTTGAATTACCCGATGAAAAATTTGTCATTACCTCTACCTTGACCCATGCACCCTGTTGATCGCTAGGGGTACAACCATGTGAATTACTTGTGGACAACTTTGCGATTCTGGGGATAACCCCAGTTCGGAGATGAAACAAGACCCGGACTTGTTGGTCCGGGTCCTGCTCACATCATGAATTGTTCGATGTTGTGTTGCGGACCAGGTCCGCCATCGTCACTTTGCGACGACGTTGATGTTGATGGCGAATTGCACGTCATTGTGCAACTTGGCAGTGACGCTGTATTCGCCAACGGTCTTGATGTGGTCGGGAACCGACAACTTCTTACGATCAAGTTCGATACCCGTCTGAGCCAAAACAGCCGACACGACGTCGGAAGCAGTGACCGAGCCGAACAAACGACCTTCGGTTCCAGCAGCCTTGGCCTTGATCTCGATGACCTTGGCAACCAAGGTTGACGCGATGGTCTGAGCAGAGTCACGATCGGCGGCATCGCGCAAGTCGCGACGACGACGCATTGAAGCTGCTTGTGAAACTGCACCATCGGAAGCATTAATGCCAAGTCCGCGAGGCAACAAGTAGTTGCGACCATGGCCCTTGGTGACTTCAACGATGTCACCGCGCTTGCCTAAACCATTAATGTCAGAACGCAAAATGATCTTCATGATCAGCCCTCCTCGTTGGTTTCGATCTCGTCTGCTGCTTCGACTTCGATACCAGTATCGAGATCGTCGATCACGGCGTCAATGTTCTGCTCTACAACCTGGTCGGCGGCTCCTTCGGGACCGCGAGGACCACGCGGTCCGCGAGGACCACGGCCAACTGAAGCAACGCGCTTGGTGTACGGCAACAATGCCATTTCGCGAGCGTTCTTAATGGCGTTTGCGACTTCACGCTGCTGCTGCACCGTGGCACCGTTCAAACGCTGACCACGGATCTTTGAGCGGTCAGACATGAAACGATTCAACAAGTTGATGTCCTTGTAGTCAACGTATTCAATTTTTTCTGACGCCAAAACATTGGCCTTCTTTTTGATCTTGCGACCATTGTCTTTCGGAGCACGGCCCCGAACTGGCTTCTTTGAAGTGCTATTTCCCATGAACTTTTCCTTAAGTCGATACGTGAATTACGGGTGGATAATGAATTGTGTGGCCGTTGAGATCAGCTTGTCCGCTGATCAGAAAGGTTCTTCGTCGGCGTAGTAACCATCATCGGCAGGTGCCGCTGCTGGTGCACCACTTGGGCGAGGAGCTTGACGTGGTGCTGAACCGCCACCTTCGCCGGCGCCTTTTGGTGGTGTGCGCTCAACAGAGACTGTGGCCCAACGCAAGGTCGGCCCAATTTCTTCGGCGGCAATATCTACTGACGTGCGCTTGCCACCTTCGCGAGCTTCGTATTCGCGTACATCGAGCCGACCAGTCACCAGAACACGCGTGCCCTTAGTGAGTGAAGCCGCCACGTTTTCGGCGAGTTGGTCCCAAGCAACAACATTCATGAATGTGGTTGCCTCTTGCCATTCGCCATTGACTTGGTAACGGCGGTTGACAGCAATACCCACGGTGACCGTGGCCTTGCCAGATTGGGTGTAGCGAAGTTCGGGATCTCGAGTGAGATTTCCGACAACGGTAATTGAGTTAGAAGTCATTGTTTTGCTCCAGTGGTTGCTGAGAGTGGATAGGTCCGAAGACGAGGGCTCAGGCTGCGACGAGACCGCGACGTGCGGCTTCGTCGTCGGGAAGACGCATCAACTTGTGCCGAAGGACGTCATCAGCGATACGCATTGATCGCTCGAGTTCGTCGAGTGCGCCGCCGGGAGCGACAACGTTGAGGATGGCGTAATAACCATCTTCTTTTTTGTTGATTGGGTAGGCCAAACGGCGCTTGCCCCAGAAATCAACTTTCCCGTGGACGTTTCCACCAGCGTCGGCAATGCCCTTGGAGACATTGGCAATCCACTGTTGGGCGACGACATCGTCAAGCGACCCGTCGATAATGATCATTAATTCGTAAGCACGCATCATGAGCGTGTAACTCCCTTCGGTCACGGTGCCGGCCTATCCGACATCGGGGCCCCTGCTTGGGGCAGGGTATGTACTGACTCGGAAAGTGTATCGGGGTAAAAGCAGAACCTCACAGAGATGACTGTGCCAGGGGGGTGTTGCACAGTCGACCCGTGTTTTTGGGCCCGTCGCCGGTCGATTGATGATTACGGGCGGGTGAGGCGCACAAAAGAGGCGGCCAACAAGCCGACTCCCCACGACACTGCACCATCGCGTGTTGTCACCGAACCGCCCTCACGCAGGTATCCCGTCACTGCGGCCGGCCGAAATCCCTGAAAAGCCAGGCCTGGTGCCCCACCCTTGAGACCCCACCACACTGAAATCACACCAATGACCATGGTGGCGACACATACGGGAATCGCCAGGGTTTCTCGCGGCATTCGCGAGGCCAAGACCAGGGCGAAGACCGCGCTGAGTAGCAAAAGCACACCGACTGCCGCCAAGGCAATAAACAAGTGCTGCATAATTCCAGCCACGCCAATTCCGGATTGATCACCGCAGTCGACCATGGCTCGGGTGGGAGCAGTCGGGTCATCATAAGGGAAAACCTGGAGCAGTTGACACGGAGTGCCGTCGCTCAACTGAGGAAGCCCATCAACGAACTTCACCGAGAACTGCTCGGTCATTGACCCAAACAACAGGAGACCCAAACAACTGATCAACACCAAGGCCAGACCCGTTATGGTGTCTCGTTGCAAACGTCGACTGGTTTCGTATGGCAGCCAACTACTGCGACGCGACTTTTTGCGTCCTCCTGACCCGAGTTTCATCATGGTGCTAGCCCACTCTCCGATCACTTCGTTGCCCACCGATAGGAACCACTCGAACCAAATGATGCCACTTACAGCCGCAGCATGCTTCGACAACATATGCCGTGAACTCATCGGGTCGACGATGGAATTCGGCGAGTTCTTTGTTATCAGTAATGACCTTGCCATGAGCTTGCAAGCGTGGACCAAAGAGATAGGTCACGAGGACAACATTGGCGACCTCACAAATCGGACATTTCGTTTCGGTCTGCTTGCCAATTCCGCGAGCGGCCCGCATGAGTTCTGGGTGAGCATCACAGACTTCTTCTCGACCCAAACGGCCTCGGTGATATTCGTTGATTAAGTGGCGGCGCGCCATACGGTGGTCAACTAACCCTGATCGCAGGGACGACACACCCCGTAAGGATCCTGTTCCGAAGGATTCGCGCGATGTTGACATTGTTTGAAGGTTACTCCGTGAACGTGTGGCTGTGAACTAATTCGACTGAGATTGCGTTGCCCACCATGCGTCAAGCCGGCGACGAATTTCTTCATCGCCAATGAGTCCCTCTTCTAATCGGATCTCTAGCAAAAACTTGAGAGCCTGACCGACCCCTGGGCCTGCAGACAATTCAAGGTGTTGCATCACCGCAAGCCCATCCATCTCGGGTCGGATTGCTTTCAATTCTTCTTTAGCCGTGAGTTCAATGATGCGCTCTTCAAGTTCGTCCATGCGATGCGCTAGTCGAGCGGCTTTTCTTTCGTTTCGTGTCGTGCAATCGCATCGAGTCAGCACGTTGAGTTCAGTGAGCAATGGGCCTGCGTCATTGACATAACGACGAACTGCCGAATCGGTCCAACCCATTTCATAAGTATGAAAACGCAAATGTAAACGCACGAGTTCAGTAATCGCTTCAACGTCTTCATTAGGAAAACGTAAAGCAATCAGGCGCTTTTTCGTCATTTTTGCACCTTTCACATCATGCATGTGAAAAGTTGTTCCCTTGCCTTCTTGAAATCCTCGCGTCGCTGGTTTGCCTACGTCGTGGAACAAGGCTGACAAGCGCGTGATACGAAAGTCAAAATCATCGTGCGCGTCACGACGTACGTTTTCAATCACAGCAAGGGTGTGCGTGAGTACATCTTTATGACGATGAATCGGATCGTTTTCTAAACGCATCGCCGGAAGTTCTGGCAAAAATTGGTCAGCAAGCCCGGTGTCAACCAAAAACCACAAACCAGATGTCGGCGAATCGATGGTGATGAGTTTGTTGAGTTCGTCGCGAATGCGTTCGGCTGAAACAATTTCAAGACGATCTTTGAACTGCCGTACTGCCTCAACAAGTTCGGGGACTGGCGTCATGTCAAAGCGCGCAATAAAGCGGGCCGCCCGCATCATGCGCAATGGATCGTCATTAAAACTGATATCGGGATCAAGCGGAGTTCGTAACGTGCGCGTCATCAAGTCGCTGGCACCATTAAAGGGGTCAACCAAAGTTGGCGTATCACTGGTGAGCTCGAGGGCCATGGCATTGATCGTGAAGTCACGGCGTGACAAGTCGGTTTCAATTTCATCGGCGTACTCGACGTCGGGCTTGCGAGTGTCGGGGTGATACGCCTCGGCGCGGTGCGTCGTGATTTCGTAGACCCGATCGCCTTTGCGGGCGCCAATAGTTCCAAACTTTTCGCCCTGAGTCCACACTGCATCGGCCCAGCCACTCAGCAACTTCTTGGTCTCGTCGGGTCGAGCGTCGGTGGTGGCATCAAAGTCGATTTGGTCGCTGGCATAACCGCCCAACAGGTCGCGAACCGTTCCGCCCACCAGGTACAGCCGTTTACCAGCTGCTCGAAAGAGCGCGCTGACATCAGATAGCTCGGCGAGCACAGGGGCAAAACGTTCGGGCACCACGGGCGTCAGGCTATGAGGTGGGCTCGGTACTTGGCGGGTACTTTCGCGCAACATTTGGTAGACGACGCCTGATTCGCCGTCTAGTGTTGGTCTTCAGTTGCATCATGTGAGTAAACAATCACACAACGATGCTCGACCCTGAGGAGAAATCATGTCCCCATCTATGCAGTTCAATCGCCGCACCTTGTTGGCCGGCACGGGCGTCAGTGCCCTCGCGATGTTGATCGCCGCCTGTGGCGGAGACGACAAAGGCATGGCAGGAAATGGTTCGGCTTCTTCTGGTTCGTTAAAAGAGATTGACCTCTTGACCGTGGCCTTCCCTTCATCGCTTTCCAATTTGTACCCCGGCCAAGAAGCCGGAAACTTCAACTACTACGTGGCCTGCCTCGTCGGAGAAGGCCTCGTTGCCCCCGATGGAACTGGCAAGTTGGTTCCGGCATTGGCCTCGAAGTGGGAACAAACCTCGCCCACGACCTACGTCTATACATTGCGCGACGGTGCCAAGTTCAGCGACGGCACCCCCCTCACCCCTGAAGATGTGGTCTATTCAGTCGGCCTCTCGAAAGACGAAGAAAAGTCCCCCAACATCGCCTACTACTGGGCCAACGTTGACAAGGCCGAAAAGACTGGTGACAACGAAGTCACCATCACTTTGGCTTCACCTGATGTCGCATTCGAATGGGGCCCATGTGCAGCCAACGCTTTATGGATCACTTCACAGGCGTATGTCGAAGGCAACGGCGGCGAAATGGGAACACCCAAGGCGCTGTTGTACGGAACCGGTCCATACAAGGTCACCAAGTTTGAGCCAGACACCATGGTTGAACTCGAGCGCGTCGACACGTGGTGGGGCGGAGTTCCACCAGTCAAGACAGTCCGCATTGAATTCATCACCGAAGAAGCAACCCGCGTGTTGGCTCGCAAGTCGGGTGACATCGATTTGGCGATCAGCATCTCGCTTGATCAGCTCAGCCAGTGGGAAAACGCCGCCGACACATCGGTGTTGTTCGCTCCCGACCGCAGCTACGTCGGCATCGACTTCAACACCGCGGTTGAACCTTTTGACGACATCCATGTACGCCGCGCTATTGCCTATGCCTGCGACCGCGCAACAGTCGTCGAAAAATTGCTCATTGGTCATGCTGAGCCCGCAACTGCGCTCATCACACCCGATCAGATTTCGTCGGTACTCGGCCTTGAAGGCGCACGCAAAGCACTCAAAGAAGTTCTTGATCTTCCTTTCGATCTTGACAAGGCCAAAGAAGAGCTCGCACTTTCAAAGGTTCCCGACGGATTCTCCACCAAGGTTGGCGTGTCGTCGAGCGCTCCGCAGATCAGTCAGTTCTTCCAGTCACTCGCTGAAACTGTGAAGCCACTCGGCATCAACATTGAAGTTGAAGAGATGCCCGTTGAACAGTGGTACGACACCATTGGTTCAGCCGATTGGGGCTTGGCCTACATGTGGTATTTCAACGCCACCGGAGATCCCGCCGAAATGTCATCGTGGTTCTTAGGTGAAGGTAACCCGGCGTCGTACAGCAACGACGCCGTCACCGAATTGATGGCTCAGGCCAAAGAAGAAACCGATCCCGCAAAGCGCGTCGAAATTTTGCTCGAAGCACAAAAGACTGCACTCGCAGACATCCCGTACATTCCGCTGTGGTGGGGTGAGGCTGCAACGGCGATCAATAGCAAGTACACCATTGAGGACTTTGGTTCGTACTCACTGTTGTCGCCGTGGACACCGCGCATTCTTACCGTCGATTGACCCAACTACTTTCCCGTGGTTCGCTGACACGATTCGTCATCGTTCGTTTAGCGGCCACGGGTCTGCTGTTGTTGGTACTCTCGTTCGTTGTTTTCGCACTTTTACATCTCACGCCTGGTGATCCCGCACGCAACCTTGTCGGTGTTCGTAATGTGACGCCCGAATTGTTGCAGTCAATTCGCGATAAGTATCACCTCAATGATCCGTTCATGAGCCAGTATTTGCATTGGCTCGGTAATGTTTTGCATGGTGATTTTGGTGAATCAATTCGGAACAACACCACGGTCACAACCTTGTTATCCGATCGAGTGACGCTCACTTTGCAATTGGCTTCATTGTCATTTGTCTTGACCGTACTAGTCGCGGTTCCACTCGGTATCGCTGCTGCCTGGCGATCAGGATCAGTACTTGACCGTTCAGTCAGCGCCGCATCAATTGTTGGTATCGGAGCTCCGACTTACGCAGTTGGTTTGTTGCTCCTCTATGTCTTTGGTTTGTGGCTCGATATCTTTCCGGTGTACGGAAGTGGTGATGGCGGGCTTGACCGCTGGTGGCATTTAGTTTTACCGGCGATCACATTGGCCAGTGGACTTGCTGCCATGGTTTTTAAATTGACTCGAACGGCAGTCATCGCCGAACTCAATCAGGACTATGTCGCCTTCGCCCAAAGTCGCGGACTGTCACATCGCCAAATACGATCACTGGTTTTACGCAATGCCATGATCCCAGTTGCCACAAGTTTGGGATTGGTCTTCGCATTTTTGTTCGGCGGAACAATTTTGGTTGAAGTTACTTTTGCGCTTCAAGGAATTGGTTCGTTGCTTGCTGGTTCGGTGACATTCAAAGATCTCCCAGTCGTTCAGGCAATCACGTTGCTCACTGCCACAGTGATTGCGCTCACTGCCTTGACTGTTGACATCTTGTACTACTTGGTTGATCCAAGAGTTCGTAAACGAGGCCCGCGATGAAACTCCGAAGGAGTCGTCGTCCGATCATTCCTATTGTGACCGGAATCCCGTTGAGCATCATCGCGATTTTTGTCATCGCATCGCGTTGGATCGTGCCAAATGCGACGCGTCAAGACATCATGACCGGAGTGACATCACCAGGAACCACCGGTCACCTATTCGGCACCGACCAACTCGGTCGTGACATTACCCAACTAGCTATCGCTGGGGCTGGCTCTGCTGTCGTCGGGCCGATCGTGATTGCACTTGGGTCAATGATGATTGGAATATTGCTTGGCACCTTCGCCGGCTATATGGGCGGATGGCTGGACTTGTTGCTGTCGAAATACGCCGACTTGCTACTCGCACTACCAACAACACTTGTCGCACTCGTTGTCACTGGTCTCGTTGACGGTGGATATTGGGTGACGGTGTTAGTGCTCATCATGTTGTTTTCTCCGACCGACATTCGCATGGTCCGCGGATCGGTCATTGCGCAATCGGGTCGTCCGTATATTGAATCTGCAAAGGTTTTAGGTCTCGGTCGAACGCGCATCATGTTCAGACATATCTTGCCCAATGTTTTACCAGTGGCTTTTTCAACGATGTTACTGAACGTGGCTTTTGCCTTGGTATCAATGTCGGCCTTGTCGTTCTTGGGACTTGGGGTTGGACCAGGTGTGCCCGATTGGGGACGTCAACTCAGTGATAGTCGCGATCTCCTTGATCGCAACTGGGGTTCGCTGGTTCTGCCGGCAATGTTGATCATCATCACCGCCGCCGCAATCAACCTTTTGGGCGACTGGTTACAAGAACGCTTTGAAGAACGATCGGTGAGCCGATGAATCGCGGGCTTTCTCTCAACAACTTGATTGTCACGGGTCCTGCTGGGCTCATTGTGACTTGTATGGATCTACAAGTCGAACCAGGTCAAACAGTGGCCCTGGTCGGCGAGTCTGGTTCAGGTAAATCCATGACCGCAAAGGCCATGACTGGCTTATTGCCCCGCGGCGTCACTGCGACGGGAACTCTGCAACTCGGCGAGGTCACAGTTGATCTCGCACTTGGACCGCAAGCACTCTTGGGTTTACGTGGCCAACAGATCAGTTTGTTATTGCAAAACCCTTTTACAAGTTTGAGTCCAGTGCATCGTTGTGGCGAGCAAATTACTGCCGCGCTCTCACCAGAGTTACGCCGTTCCAAGGAAGAAATTCGTCGGCGACTTGATGAGGTTGATCTTCCCGAACGCGTGGCGCGGCAGTATCCCTTTGAATTGTCCGGGGGAATGCGTCAACGAGTTGCGCTCGCGGCCAGCCTGGCCAGCAATCCACAAATCTTGATCGGCGATGAACCAACAACAGCGCTCGACGTCACCACACAACGAGAAATGCTCGATCTGCTGGAACGCATTCAACGCGAAAGAGATATGGCGTTGCTCTTGATTACTCACGACCTGGGGGTTGCTCAAGAAAGAGCCGACAAGATCTTGGTCATGTACGCGGGAAGACTTGTTGAGTCTGGCCAGGGCGCAGAAGTTTTCGCCCATGCTCAGCACCCCTACACCGCTGGTCTACGCGACAGTGTTCCACCGCTTGAACATCGCCTTGTTGAACTACGAGCAATTGCTGGTTCGGTGCCGCGTCCATGGGAAGTTGCGGTCGGATGTGTTTTTGCGCCTCGTTGCGATCGGGCCGACGAGCGATGTCATAACGAGGCACCCGAACTCGTCGGGACAGCATCTCAAGTTGCGTGCTGGAAACCCATCACAACGAACGACATCCACCTGCCAGTGCTAACTGTGAGTGATGTACAAACGCAAAACACCGACAATGAACTCGTTGTCATCACAGGCATCAGCAAGAGATTCTCGCCTTCTGCTCCACTGGCATTAGACAACGTTGATATTTCCATTCATTCAGGTGAAGCCGTCGGAATTGTTGGTGAGTCTGGATCGGGCAAGACCACCTTGGCGCGCTGTCTCATTGGACTCGAGAGCTTTGATTCAGGAAATATCTCGTGGTCAATCAACACGCCGATGGCTCAGCGCGCGCAAATCGTTTTTCAAGACCCAACGTCTGCGCTTAATCCAGCAATGACGATTGGATCAGCCTTAGCTGAAGCCTTGCGAGCTAGTCACCGCGATAAGTCTGAAGTGCCTGCTCTTCTACAACTCGTTGGTCTGCCTGCCGAGTATGCCAATAGTTATCCCAGTGGGTTATCAGGAGGTGAACAGCAACGGGTCGCTATCGCACGATCTATCGCACCGCGACCAAAGTTGTTAATTTGCGATGAACCCGTTTCATCTCTCGATGTTTCAGTCCAAGCACAAATTCTCAATTTGATGAATTCGCTACTCAAAGAATTAGGCATTGCGCTCTTGTTTATCACCCACGACTTGGCAGTTGTGCGCCAAGTCGTCAGTCGGGTTTATGTCATGAGCAATGGCCGAGTGGTTGAGTCAGGAACTATGGAGAATGTCTTACTTTCTCCTCAACATGAATACACACGTCAACTCTTCTCTTCGGTGGCTAGAAAATGAACTCTGAACTCAATCAAAATATTGAACAACTTCACAGCAGTCATGATGAGGGCACTTTGGTGCGCCGAAGTGTTGCTCACAATATGCGCAAAGTCCGACTTGCTCGTGGAATGAGTTTGCGTGATCTCGCCACACAGACAAATCTCAGTACCGCACTTCTGTCACAAATTGAGCGGGCCGTGGCGAACCCCACTGTCGTAGCACTCACTCGAATTGCTGTCGCGCTTGATATGAGCTTCGCTGACCTGACCCGTTCAATGGTGATTGAAACTGAAATTATTCGCGCCGAATCAACCGACTCAGAAAGTCCACGAGCCCGAATGTTGTTTGCCATGATGCAACGCCGGCGTTTTGATATCTCTGAAGGAAAATTGCCGGCCCATCAATCAGGTGTTTCGAGTGATCACGGTCAGCAATCTGTTGAGTATGCCTATGTGATTTCTGGATCAGTCACTTTGACTCTTGGTGAAGACACGTATGAACTTGGTGAACACGATGCCATCCGTTTTTCGTCAGAAGTTTCTCATGCGTACAGCACGGGTGACGTTCCTGCCATCCTTCTCACGGTGGTGAGCTACGACGATGAATGATCAATCAACAACGGCTCAGTACTTGGCGAATCGTGCACCGGTCTCGGCCCGTCTCAGTGATGATCACACATCGCTCATTGTCAACACTGTGGAAATTCCGATGGGTTCAGATCGCGTTGTCAATCATTCATGGGCGATCAATCTTGCAACTGGTGTCGAGTCAGAGACTTCTGAGGTTGACCCCATCATCAAAAAATATTCACCAAACGATGAACCTGCGGCTCTTTCACCCAACAAAAAGTTCTTGATAATCACCCAAGGTCGAGGTTCACGTGCCGACACCACACAGCCGTATCGCTGGACGCGTCCGATTCGACACTTCGATGCCCTGAGTGAAATTGATAACCCTCCCCAACTGCAAGTTGTTGATGTATCAAACGGCGACAAGCGCTGGATTACCGATGACGAATGGCGGTGGTCATCGGTTCGTTGGTCACCAAACAATGACTGTGTCTTCGCGTGTCGCTCGTTAGATCCACATGGGAACGATGGGTTTCAATATGCACAAGTCATCGATATTGATGGAAATGTTCGCCAACTGCCGATCCCGGGAGGTCGTGCAATCGTCGGAACTTGGCTCTCTGATGGCCGATTAGCAGTACTCATCGCGAACCCGCAAGGAACACCCTCGGGTAGCGCAGCTCAACTACACATCATTGATGGCGACTCTTCTCATCTCATTGATATTCCCCACTTGTTTGGTGACGTCTATGGCGATCAACCCGCCGAACTCGCCGATATTTATGATCATGTCTTGCTCGCGCATCCCGATGGCTCGTTGATCATTCGTACAGGCGCACGCGGTCGCATGGGAATTATTCAAATCAATCCTGACAGTCCTGAATCGATCAATGTTTTGATTGAAGGCAATCGTTGCTGCTCGCCGGTCGCAACCACCTCACATGAATTGATTTTCACGACGCAATCATCAACGTCGCCCGTAGAGATCGCGGTCCTTGATTATGCGACGAAGACCGAACGCCAATTGACCCACTTCAATCAATTAAATGATTTACCCCTGATCGTCAATCGCTTTTCTCTAGATACTCCCGACGGATTCATTCTTGATGCTTGGTTCTTATCCAATCAAGAAATCACGCAACCACTACCAACAGTCAGCATTATTCACGGCGGTCCGCACTTTGCCTACGGTGAAGCATTTTCACTCGACGCTCACGCCCTGTGCGCAGCGGGCTTTGGTGTGTTGTACACCAACGTGCGTGGCTCAACGGGCTACGGCGATGCGTTTGCTCACGCGGCTCATTCAAATTGGGCTGAAGGTCCAGCCAACGATCAACTTCTCGTTATTAGTGAAGCGATCAAACTCGGTTTGGCCGACGAAAAGAAACTTGGTATCGCCGGAAATTCATATGGTGGATATCTGTCGGCATGGCTCGCATCAACAACTTCTCGCTTCCAAGCAGCTGTCATCGAAAATCCGGTGACCGACTTAGTGTCGATGTATGGCACTAGTGATATTGGCGCAACATTCTTTCCGGTCCAATTTGGTGGTGCCCCCCATGAACAGATTGAAACGTATTATCAGCAATCACCAATCATGCACGCTCACAAATGCAACACGCCCTGCCTGTTCGTCATTGGTGAAGATGATCGACGTTGTCCTCCAGCCCAAGCATGGGCCATGCACCGCGCACTTTGTGTCAGAGGAACAATCAGTGAAGTTCTTGTGCTTCCTCATTCACCTCATGAAGGAAGTACATACGGTCCACCTAGTGGACGTCTCGCACATGACAATGCATTGGTCGAATGGATGACCCGATGGCTGAAATAGATCTCGAGGGATTACGGGCAACGCAGCCACTCATCGAAGAAATCGCCGCCCAGGTGGCGCGCGAGTTCACGCTTGACAGTGTTGTGTGGGGACTCGTTGCCGGCGACCAACTTTTGACGACTGGAACGACAGGATCTGTGAGCAATGTGGCAACGCGCTATCGCATTGCTTCAATGACCAAGAGTTTTACCGCAGCAGCCGTTTTGAGTTTGCGCGATGAAGGTCGGCTGTCAATTGATATTCCGGTTGACGAATATGCACCCGAACTACAGACAATCTGTCGCACCGAGTCAGGCACGCGCATCACATTGCGTCATTTGTTATCAATGACCTCAGGATTAGCCGGTGATGATCCATGGGCCGATCGTCATCTCGATGCTACAGCCCAAGAGATGAACGCTTTGTATCAACAAGGTGCCGTGTATGCGTTTGCGCCTGGCACTCACTTCGAATATTCAAATTTGGGATTCGCATTAATTGGTCGTGTTGTTGAGCGGGTAACTGGTCGTCGCGTGCGTGACTTCGTTGATGAACGATTCCTGCAACCCTTACAGATGACGTCCACAACTTGGGATCCGCCATTCGAACACGAATGGGCGCCTCCTACTCGGGTTCAAGATGGACAGATCATTCCTGACGGTCTCGCGCCGTTGGGTGATGGTGAGATCGCACCGATGGGCGGATTGTGGACCACAGTTGCCGACTTATCTCGTTGGGTCATTTGGCTCAATGAAGCCAACAACAACGTCCAATCAAACACGGGCCAACTCGGTGTTGCGTCACGTCGCGACATGCAAGTGATGCATAGCTATGCCGGCGTCATCGCACTCGACGGCGACAAGGCCCCCACTGGTTACGGATATGGTCTCATGTTGCGCGACGATCCCACTCTTGGAATCGTCAATTCACATTCGGGTGGAGTGCCTGGTTACGGGAGCAATATGCGTTGGCTGGCTGGTCGACACATCGGGGTTGTCGCAATGTCGAACACCACCTACGCACCAATGGCGATTTTCACTCACCGTGTTTTGAAAATGTTGCACTCAGCCAACCTTGTTCCATCCTGTCAGACCGCTGTCTCTGATGTATTACAACAACGTTCAGAGCAGTTAGTTGCGTTACTCAATCACTGGGATTCTGAGCAAGCACAATTCATCTTTACTGACAATGTTGCGTTAGATGAATCACTTGAACGGAGACAATCCGCGGCGCTCAAGGTCGTCACCGAACACGGACCATTTATTATCAAATCAATCACACCAAATAGCCACATCGAAGCAGTCATTGAATGTGTGAATAGCAAGAAGATTGAAATCTTGTTAGGCCCCACTCATTCTGCGCCGATCCAGTGGTATGAATTGAAATAGAAAAGTTAGATCAGATCTCGCCAATGTGTCGTGATCGTGGCAAGTTGATCAACAGATTCGGCTGGACCACCTGTGGTGGATTGTTCATCGCTGTGATGTTCACCAACCATTGCCGCAAGAGTGCTCGCCGTTGACATGCGCAATGCATCTAAGTCGTAACCACCTTCAAGCATGACCAATCGCCGACCCGCGGGCACTAGTTGCATAAGACGTTGCATCATTAAGGGGTAATCACCAGACGAAAGTCCCATCTGCGTAATCGGATCGTTTCTGTGAGCATCAAAACCAGCCGACACGATCAGCCAAGTTGGTGCAAACTTTTCACTGACCGGCAGAATCAATTGATCAAATGCAGCAAGATACACATCGCCGGTTGTTTGTCGAGGCAATGGAATGTTCATTGTGTATCCCACTCCTTCACCAACACCAGTCTCGTCATACCAGCCAGTTCCTGGATACAACGGCCATTGATGTAACGAAACAAACATCACGCGCGGGTCGTCATAAAAAATGTCTTGTGTGCCATTTCCATGATGCGCATCGAAGTCAACGATCAACACCCGTTCACCTGCGTCGGCAAGGGCGGCTGCGGCCACGGCAACATTAGAAAATAAACAAAAACCCATCGTCTCGTTTTTGGTTGCATGATGGCCCGGTGGTCGAACGGCACAAAATGCTGAATCGGCTTGTCCACTTTGCAGAGCGCGAATCGCCGTGAGCCCAGCACCTGCAGCCAACATCGCGGCTTTCCATGAACCAGATGACGCGCGAGTATCAGGGTCAAGCCGACCACCGCCTGCTTGCACAACACTTTCAATGCGATCAACATGCGTCGACGTATGGACGCGCAAGATTTGCTCGCGGGTCGCGGGTTCGGGCACCAACAGAATCAATGCATCGGCGATTCCGGCCTCACGCGATCCGTCAATGACCGCACCAAGTCGCTGTGGTCGCTCTTGGTGTTGAGGTCCGTTGAGATGATCTAAGTACGCCTCGTGAGTGGCAAAGAGAATACTCATGAGTTCAAACGATACGACATGAAATTGACGCTTCTACTGCGCAGCACGACGCTCGAACGCTGCATTAATTTCGGCAGTTATCGATGCAGCAAGAATTTTATTGCCTGCCAAACTCAAATGGAATCCGTCGCTATCGCGTGATTTCTTTCGTTTGGCATCACTTGGATCAATCACGTATTGCGAATAGTTGCCGTCAAGTCCTAAAAAGAGGTTCCAGGTATCAAGATAAACAACATCGGCGCCATTAGCCCGGGCCGCATCTATGGCATTCTTCGTCGCAGTTCTCAAGATTCCTAAGTTGGCACGAAATCTTTTGGCTTTTACATCGGGAGTTCCGACCCAGACCAACGTCCGACCTTGTGATGTCACCAAGGTGACGAGTTCGGTGACGCGCCGTTCGTATTCAACTGACCACTCGGGGTCATTCGTTGAGTATGACTGTCCATCGGCCTTGACATCTTGACCATCATTTGCCCCAAGACCGATCACCACTACGCCGGCGTTTTCTTGAGGTACCCACACATTGAGATGATTCGGCCAATCAAAAAATCCTGGTTGGCTTAATCCCGACGAACCTTTGGTCGCCAAGAAAGTTGTGATGCCTTGTTGATCGAGCAATGATTTCAACAAGCCTCCAAACCCCGCAGCTAGCGAATCGCCGTAGATGCTCACACGCGGCGGGCCTTCAATGACCAGTGTGGTTGTTGTCGTGATCTCGGGAGACATTGTCGTAATCTCGGGAGACATTGTCGTGCTCAACGCGGGGTCTTGAGGAGTTGATGGAGTTAACTCACCTTGATCGCTAGCCAGAGAAGTAGATCTTGGACCAGAGTCAGAGCTCAGCGCCTGCACTGCGAAAATGACGGCCATTAATCCAGCAACAATGCTCAAGCCCAACAGCATGCGGCGCCGGGCATATACCTCGCGAGGGAGAGGCGCTGAGCGTTGCGATGTCTCGTTTTCTGACTCACTCATCTGCTTGCGCCCCTCGCCTATTAGTCATGACCAATATATAGGTCTCAGTAAAGGCGTTTTCTCTACCAATTTGGCACTACCGTCGATGGGGTGATCACTGGGTTACGACAACGTCGACACATCATGACGGCTCGACTTTTTGACGACGGGCTTGTGTGTGCTCGAGTGCGCAGGTGGCCGAGTCGGCCCGACATCGCCCATTTGGTACTTACCGATCACACCGTTGCCCCATCACGAGCATCGCTTGCCGAGTGGACTCACTCTTTGAGATCAGAGGGTTACGGATCAATTCGTACGGGAGCCTTATCTTTGAGTGCCGTTGAACCATTTGAACAAGCAGGTTTTCACGAGATCCAACAGTTAGCTCTCTTACGCATGAAAACGCCACGCTCTCATGTGGCCACTCACACAACCGCTCGGCCCCACCACGAAATGCGTCCACTGCGTTCTCAACGATCACTTGACGTTGCCGCTCGACTTGACCATTTGGCTTTTGATCCAGGATGGGGGCTTGATGTTGATGGCATTGAAGAAGCGTGTCGGGCGACCCCCATACATCGCATTCGGTTGGCGGTTACTGCGACCGACGAGCCCGCTGGCTATATGGTCACTGGACGCAACGGGTCGGCAGGGTTCATACAACGCCTCGCCGTTGATCCAGCATATGAAGGTCAAGGTGTCGCGACATCACTACTGCAAGACGGTTTAGGTTGGCTGGCCCGGCGCCGTGTCACTGACATCTTGGTCAATACGCACTTAGATAATCAGCGGGCTTTATCGTTGTATCAACGGATTGGTTTTGAGCAATTGCCCGAAAATTTACGGGTCATGGAATTATCACTTGAGTCACCTCTCAATGAATTAGGTGTCTCGTGAAGTCACGACTGTTCGTCGCATTCACTGCGCTATGCATCGCAACGGTGTTGCCCGCCCAAGCCACGCGTGCTGCGACGCCAGAGATCATTTCCTCGTTGATCAGTCAAGACCAATACGTCGCTGGCGTCGAAAATTCGCTCATTCATTTCAGCGTCACATTAAGCGGCCGCGATCCGGCATCAACAGCTTCCACAAGATTGGTGATCACCTCGTACAAGCCAGTGCGTACCCGCCAAGAAGTACGAGATGCTTCGTCGGGGAAGTTGCCGTCAACGGTTGACACCGTCATTGTTGATGTCAGTGAACTTCGAGATGCCGCCACTGGTCGGGTTGATGTTGCAATCCCTATCGAAATTGGGGTGCGTACCAAAGACGCCCTACAAATGTCAGCAACTGGCGTATACCCCGTCAGTATTGGTCTTCAAGAAGACAAGTTGGTGACCAGCCAAATCGTTACTTTCGTTGAACGGTTAGCCCAGGACGTCACGAGTCCCCTCCCGAGTGAAAATCTACAAATTGCGTTGGTTGGAACCCTGAATAGTTCAGTGAGTCTGCAACCTGATGGCACAACTTTGGTCAGTAATGAAACTCGTTCAATAGTGACTGCGGCGGTGTCCACGCTTGAGGCTCTGCCTGACACCCCAATCTCGTTATCGGTTCGCCCCGAATTGGTCGACGCGCTCAATAGTTCGTCTGATGAAGACATTGCACTTCTCGCGCGTCTTCAAGTTTCAACATCACTGCAACTACTGCCTGCTACCTATGTTGATGTGCAACCCGATGAATTAGTAGCCAAACAGAGCACCGATGTCTTCACCAATCAATTACGGCTCGGCGAGGATGTCCTGACTACTGGCTTTCCTGGCAAATCGGTCAACCGTGACGCGTGGGTACAAACATCAACTTTGTTGAGTGGCGGTGCTCAATTGCTACGCAATCTCGGCTTACGAACTGCAGTGTTGCTGGGTAACTCGCAAAAAACCACAGCAAATGGGATCTCAGTTTTTGTTGAACCAACCCGTTTAGTTGAACTCAATCTGTTGAATTCTGATCGGATGACAGCTGCTTTGGCCGACTTCAATCTGAGTGAAGCGCTCACGCGTGGTTCTCGTGAACCGGTCGGAGGCGCCTACCTGGTTGCTCAACAGATTTTGGCCGAATTGAAAATCACGCGCTCTGAAATTGTTGATCGCGATGAAACAATGAACGGACGGGGTGTCATCTTGGCGACCGATTCGGGAGAACTGCCATCTCAGGCACTCTTGACTGCACTTGTCTCCACGGTTGCGAGCCAACCAGATATGGGATTTGTCACCCTTGATGAGCTACTGGGTTCGATGACTGTCAGCGTGATGGATGGATTGCCTGTTTCTATTGAACTTCAATCTCTCGCAGATCCAACACCCAACGGCAACGCCATGTTGAATGAATTCGCGGCGCGAGTCAACGGGTTTTCGACAATGTTGCCCGACGGTGACGAACGCCCTATTCAGTGGCGTCGCGTCGTCAACATTTTACCGGCAAGCAATCTCACTCAATCTCAAATGACGGCCTATATCAATGCGGTGGACACTCAACTTGCCGCGATCGGCGGGTCAATCGTGACCCCAACAACCACAACTTTTACTCTTGGTGGCCGAGATAGTTCAATTCGTCTCTCATTGCGCAACGACAACGAAACCGACCTGCTCATCCGCGTTCATCTGACGAGCTCCAAGTTGACCCTTCCCGCAGATGATCAGGTGGTCACTCTGCCTGCAGGAACCTCCACCCTCGTAGAAATCCCCGTCACTGCGAAAAGTAACGGTCGTTTCCCAGTGACCTTGCAACTTTTCACCCCACTTGGAGATATCGCCGTTGGCTCGCCCGCCAAATTCTCTGCTCGAGTCAACGCCTTGGCGGGACTTGGTCAACTCTTTACTGGAATCGCACTGTTGTTGCTCTTGTCGTGGTGGATCCATCATTTACGGCGCGAACATCAACGCCGCCAGTTTGAAAGTGACGACTCTGCGGACCGCCATCCTTCTGGCGAACATTCAGCCCCGCGTTGACGAACTAGCCTGATGACGTGACTTCTTCTGCCGTTCGTATCATCACCGATAGCGCCTGCGACCTCCCTGATTCGGTCGTTCAATCTTTGGGAATTGAAGTGGTTCCTTTGTTCATCAGATTTGGCGAGGACGAACTGATCGATCGTGAGCAATTGACCACGGCCCAGTTTTGGCAGCGATGTTCTGTCGAGCCTGACTTGCCGTCAACTGCAGCTCCGTCACCTGGTCGATTTGAAGACGCCGTTCGCAAACTTCAAGGTGAAGGCGCAACCGGGGTTGTCATCATTAATTTGTCGGGTGCACTTTCTGGAACCATGCAAAGCGCCGAAGTGGCTGCTGCCGCTCTTCAATCAACATGTGATGTCCGTGTGGTCGATAGCCGCACTGTCACGATGGGTCTTGGCGCCATTGTTGTGGCATGCGCCCGCGCTGCCCAAGATGGCAAAAATATTGACGAGATTGAAGCCCTCGCCCACGATCTGAGTCGCCGATGCAAGGTCTGGGGAGCTCTTGACACCTTAGAAAACCTCAAGAAGGGTGGCCGCATCGGCGGAGCGAAGGCAATGCTGGCTTCAGTTCTCTCAATCAAGCCCATCATTGAAGTACGCGACGGTGTTGTGCAAGAAGGTGGCAAGCAACGGACCCGTAGCAAAGCCTTGGCATTCCTTGTTGACAAAGTACGTGAAGCATCGGCCAACCCCGGAATCAGCCAACTCTCAATTCTTAACGCCGATTGTTCTGATGTCGAAGCATTTATCACCCAACTTAAAACTGTGTATTCGGGTGAAATCATGGTTGGTGACATTGGTGCAGTTGTTGGAGCACATGCCGGTCGCGGAACAATCGGAGTCGCTTTCTTCGAAAACTAAGCGCTCCTGCGCATTATTTCGCGAGA
>CAMDER010000013.1 GCA_945896935.1 Bifidobacterium breve
CCGGTTGCACCCGCACCGAATGGATCGGTACGACCGATGATGTTGGCTGCGAGTCCCCCAGCGACTTGAACCCGCTTCGGCTCGCTGACTCCGTTGACACCAGAGAGATTCAACGAAAGAACCGCATCAGCGACATCTTGATCAACAAATCTCTGGATGTAGACAAACGACTGTTTCTGATTCGCCAACTTTGTTGCTAATTCGGATTCGGCCGCTGTATCGAAACCAAGCATTTGGCCGAGAACATGTGCGGTAGCTGCCGGATCGAGTACCGCGCGAGGATCGGCATATAGCGAAAGAGCCGGAACCGTAATTGCCATTTCATTTCCGTCGCGATCAAAAATAGTTCCGCGAGCGGCTGGAATTGTGATATTCGACTCGCGCTGCGAAACTCCATAGGCGCGATATCCGCTTCCACTCACCACTTGAACCTTGACTGACCAACCGACCAAGATTGTCAGCAGTACGACCGCAACTCCAACAAACCACTGAAAACGACGTCGCGCTGAGCCACTTCGCCAAACTCGTGCTGCGTGAGCAACTTGCGGTGCTAGGCGTGACGCCAAAAAGGCTGAGCGCTTGGGTGCGCGTGAACTTGAACTACGTGAACTTGAACTACGTGAATCTGAGCTACGTGAACCTGGGGTTTTTGATCGGGACGTTGCCTTTCGAGAAGCAGTAGTTCGAGATGCTGCAGTTCGAGAAGATGCAGTCGTTCGCGATGACGGCGCCCGCCGTGGCGTCGTCGCAGAGCGTTTTGTCGCTGATGAACGAGTTGCTCGACTCGGAGTCGGCTTTCGAGAGGTCATGGTCGATCCCCGATCGTTGACTTCACTGCTCCGTAGTTCACCAGCGGATCATGCGAAACTGAGAGGAGCTCGGGGTCGACTCCACCGGTCGAGACCAAAACTTGTGCAACAGTCAATGGATCGACTGCAACAAAGTCGGTACCCTTTCCCGGCACCATTCCCATTCCTGTTGCTTCAGTCACTAAACGAGCCGGCTCACGAAGACTTGATCGCTCAAGCCGCAAAGCGTCGTACCGGTTGCGTTCAGCCGAAATCTGGGATTCGATTTTGTCAATATTGAGTTGGGTCTCGGCGATTCGGGTTTGAAAAACAACAACCAACATCATCATGGCAATGGCCAAAAATGCAATTGATAAACCAGCAAACACCAACCGACGAGTGCGCTTGGTGACATCGCGCTGAGTAACCGCGCGCGCAATAGGCGAAGACTGAGTGCGTCGTTGTTGTGCGGTACGTGTCGTAACTTTCTTACGTTGCGGTGCAGACTTTGGCTGTGGCGCCGTGCGAGCAACTTTCATCGGCCGAGCCATCAGAGCACCTCCGCGACGCGCAAGCGAGCCGAAGTACTACGTGGGTTAGCCAATTGCTCTTCGGCATTTGGCTTTGACGACACGCGAACTAAACGCACAACGCTTGAAGCCCCACAACCACACGGAAGGTTGTTGGGACATTCACAACCACCGGTGGCGTGTTGCTTGAATCGCGCTTTGATGATTCGATCTTCGCCAGAGTGATACGACAACACCGCAACACGACCGCCACTTCGGGTGCGCCGCACCGCCGAGTCAATGGCGTTCGGAAGAATTTCTAATTCTTTGTTTAACGAGATCCGCAGTGCCTGAAAAGTCCGCTTGGCAGGATGTCCACCCCGACGACGTGCTGGTGCTGGAATTGCTGAGGCGACAATGTCAGCGAGCTCTGCGGTTGTGTGAATAGGCCGAGCGGCAACGATTGCTCGCGCGATTCGACCAGCAAACTTCTCATCTGAATATTGACGTAACAAGTGCGCGATTTCGCCTTCTGATGCTTGGTTCACCACATCGGCCGCAGTCGTCGACTCGGTTGTATCCATGCGCATATCAAGCGGCGCATCGTGACGATATGAAAAGCCTCGTTCACCACTATCGAACTGATGCGACGAAACCCCGAGATCAAAAAGCGCACCCGACAGCTCGTCAATACCGGCCTCTGACATCGCAGCGTCAAGATCGTCAAAGCGACGGTGTTGCATCATGGCGCGATCGCCGTACGGAGCGAGACGTACCCGTGATGCTTCAAGAGCGGCTGGATCACGGTCAAGGCCGAGGACCCGAAGTCCGGGGTGGGCATCAAGAATGGCGGTGGTATGTCCAGCGCCTCCGAGAGTCGCGTCCAGAACGACCCCATCTGGAACGTTCGCAAAGAGTTCGGTGATCTCGCGCACCATCACCGGCTCGTGCGAAAAAATTGCCGGCTGAGTGGACATCATTGGCCCCCACCGGCAATAACACCCTCGCCAGTCGCCAACATGCGGGCGAAACGGCTTGGCTCCCAGATTTCAACTGAGTCAAAAGCTCCTGAAACGATGACCTTCGAACCAGTGCTGAGACCCGCAAACTGACGCAGATTGTCATCCAGGGTGATTCGACCTTGTCCATCAACTTGGATTTCGACCATATTGGCAGCCATGGCGCGCAATTCGGCTCGGGATTTTTCGCCACGCTTGACCGCCAGAGTCATTTCTTCAGCCCAGGCCAGAGATACCGCAACTGTCACCACACTGATGCATTTATCCTGCCCAAGCACCAAATAGCAACGGGGCTCGAGACGGTTTCGAAAGGTCGCCGGAAGCGCGACTCGACCCTTGGGGTCAAGCTGACGCTCGTATTTTCCAACGAAACCTTCCACTGATCTGCCTCTCGTGCCGTGATGAAACCGCTGGGAAATGTGGTTTCTGCCTCCACATTTCCCCTATGTCCCCCACTTTGCACCCCACGACCCCCCTTTGTCAACCACCTGTCCCCTTTTCGCGCCACTTTTTTGATTTTTTTTTTCACCAGATGGCGCGTTTCCCCCAAAAAGTCCAGATTCAGAGAAAATATTCATGAAATCCTCAAGTTGGGCAGCAAAACGCGCCGATACCCACAGGTGCTCATCGCCACCCCCATTGATCTCGCGGCTTCACGCCAGCGACTCCGAACTCGGACCTTTATGTCCGTGTGCGCCGTAGTGATGACCTTCGTTGCCTCAAGCGCGTGGAGCGCGACCTCAGTTCATGCAGCATCGGCACATTCATCGGCACAACCATCAACCAAGAAGACTTCGACGTTTCCGCAAATTGGCGACCGCGGTCAAAATGTTCGCTCGCTTCAACAAGCACTCGTCACTCAAGGAATCTCCGTGACCGGTGGCGTTGACGGAATTTTCGGGCAAGGCACGTCCAATGCCATCAAAACATTTCAGTCAAGCAAAGGACTCACAAACTCTGGTGTTGTGAATTCGACAACTGCATTTCTTCTCGGACTATCGCCGAGTCCGGCCTTACCAATTCTTGGACAGCGCGGCGCAATAGTGACAGCCCTCCAACAAGCATTAACAAATGCATCAATTTCAGTTCGTGGTGGCATCGACGGTATTTTTGGAGCGGCCACCACCAATGCGGTTTCGGCATATCAAACAAGTCGCGGAATAACCGCAACCGGAGTCGTTGACATCACCACTGCAATTTCACTGGGCATCGTCGAAGGAAGCGCTCAATCAACAGCTCAGCCAACTACCACTGTTCCCACTACTACTGCTCCAACCACTACTGCGCCACCAGCTACTCCGAGTCCGTTCCCACTTGCTGGAGATAACAGCGATGCCGTGAAGGCTGTACAAAAGTCTTTGGTTGCCGCGGGAATTTCAGTCAGGGGCGGAGTTGACGGTCGATTCGGTTCTGGCACTACTGCTGCAGTGACATCTTTTCAACAAAATATGCGTATTGCAGCAACCGGAGTCATCGATCAACTGACCGCCCAATTACTTGGCTTAACGCCGGCTCCGACGCTTCCGAAAATTGGCGACACTGGCGATGCAGTCAAGTCTCTGCAAAACTTGTTGATCGCCGCTGGGATTGCAGTCAAAGGTGGCTCCGACGGAAAATTTGGTAGTGCAACGAGTCACGCAATTTCGGCATTCCAAAAAGCCCAGGGCCTGAAGGCAACCGGAATTCTTGATCTGCGCACTGCCGTGTACATCGGATTCATTCCTGGATTAACAACGACAACACCAACACCAACGACAACTCCAACGACCACGACAACACCAACGACAACTCCAACACCAACGACCGCAACACTGCCGACCGTCTTTCCCGTACTTGGGCCATGCTGGTTTACTGACACTTGGCTAGCGCCGCGTTCTGGCGGCCGTCAACACGAGGGTGTCGACATCATTGCCAAGTCTGGAACGCCAATTTATGCCGTCGCCAATGGCACCATCACCCGCTTGTTTCTCGATCGTCCTGGCTCGCTTGGTGGAAATGCAGTACGTCTGACTGCTCGTGACGGCACCTATTTCCACTACGCCCACCTTTCAGCATTTGCCGATGGAGCAGTACTCGGAGCAACAGTCGTAGCGGGACAAGTCATTGGTTACGTCGGAAGTACCGGGAGCAGTTCGTCGCCGCATTTACATTTCGAATATCACCCCGGTGGTGGCGTCGCAACTAACCCTTACTTAGTGATCAAGCCGCTTGATGCCTGCAAGAGCACAACTCCCCCGACGACGATTGCTCCTGCCGCTTAATCCAAAGCAATGCGTATTGCGTCAGTCATTTTCGTCGCGACCGTTGCAGAATCTAACGAAAGATTTGACCCGCAATTTTCAATGTCAGAAATAGTCGGACGCGGTTCATTCAATAACTTAAGAAGTAATTCAGGTTTCCACTGCAAGGAAACCGCGCACTGGAATCTTGCCCAATCGCGCGTTCGACGTTGACTCATTCCGACGACTTTGCGACCGTCCTCAGTGAACACCTCGCCAGGTCCGCGCCCAGCAAAGCAAACAAGTGGCGACCAAACTGTTTTGATCAACCCACTCCGGTGAAGTTCTAGGTTGACATCGCAAAGTTCTGAGAGTTCTTTTCTGAAAACTTCACCGAGCCAAAGCGAAGAATCGCCAACATCGTTGACCCACAATGAATGTTCTCGCGGAATTTCAACGTCAATCCAAATTGTGGAATCTTCGGCAAGAAAGACAATTCCGCCACCACTGCGCCGCTTGACAATTTCAATGTTGTTCGCCGAGCACATTTCCTCATTAACCAATGACCGCTCTTGCGTCGAACCGAGGATGATCGCTGGCTGAACCGGAGTAAACAGCGAAATAACTGGTTCATTTCCTCCCGGAAATGGACGATGGTGAAACTCCTCGCACGATCCGGTCAACCTATCGATACGCGCCGACAAAATAATTCACGAGGCCTTCAGTAAATATGGCTTCCATGCGTCGGGCACGGTCCCCGCTTCAACTGTCACCCACGCCAGTTCGCGGGGTGTCATTGGTGGAATAGCCAAACGCATACCAGCTTCATCCGGCGTCCGATCACGCTTGCCAAGATTGCATTTACGGCATGCCGCGACAACATTTTCCCAAGTGTGTTGACCGCCCCGAGACCGCGGCATCACATGATCGATTGATTCTGCAAGACCGCCGCAGTATTGGCAACGATGGTTATCTCGTGCAAAAACAGCGCGGCGCGATAGCGAAGTCTTGCGGTGATACGGGACTTTGACGACATAACGCAAGCGAATGACTAACGGCGATGGCAGTGACAAACGTTCACTTCGAATAAATGCTCCGTCATGCTCAACCATTTCGGCCTTGTCACTCAAAACCAAGCAAACGGCACGACGAGAAGGCACCACACTGAGCGGCTCATACGTTGCATTCAGTACCAGCGCGCTCCTCATCTGAAACTAATTTCCCCTACGAATCACACCAGTGATCATGACACGGCATCCCATTGACGGACCCATTGCAAGTACTTCAAAACATCGGGAAGGTTTGGCTGAGGCGAACTACCCCCATATTGGGTCTCAAGGCGAAACTTCACGTAGTCGGCAGTCGGCACGGGCAAATATGGCCGCGTCGTCCACCAACGCGACGGAACCATGCGCCGAGCGACTCGTATCGCGACCACCCAATAGCGCGGTCGGACAATCACCCCGGACACGATGTACGTCATCGCTAATGCTCGGCGAATTCGATTCATGGTTCAGCGAGGTTCCTTGGGCAAACCGAGCACCATCTCGCCAATGATATTTGACTGAATTTGCGATGAGCCTGCATAAATCGTTCCAGCACGGGCATTGAGAAACGCCCCAGTCCAACTTCCGCTGGAGTTGGGCGCACTGCGATCATCTGGTTGGAACGAATTCAAAGGAGGTCGTCCTTCTGGACACATCGCCGAGGCCCCGAGGATCTCCATAGAAAGTTCAGTCACGGCTTGGTGATACTCACTCCAGTAACGCTTGAAGATTCCGCCATCGGGTCCGGGGTGACCTCCTGCAAGGAATTTTGTCAAGGTGCGCAATCCGAGATAGCGCATGATTTGAACCTTTGAATACGCCCAGGCAAGTTTTTGTCGAATCAGAGGATCTTGGTCAACCCCACACTCCTTAGCCAAGAGCAGCAATCGATCAAGTTCGGCTTGAAAACGCACGGGAACCGTCGCAGCACCTTCACCGCGCTCATAACCAAGCAGCGTCATTGCCACGGCCCAACCGTTATTCAGTCCGCCAACGACATTGTCCTTTGGACACACCGCGTCGGTATAAAAGACTTCGTTGAATTCGCTCTCGCCATTGATCATTTTGATCGGGCGAACCTCAATTCCGGGTTGACGCATATCAACCAAAAGAAATGAAATGCCTTTATGTTTGGGACTATCGGGATCAGTTCGCGCCAACGTAAAAATGTGATCGGCCAAATGCCCAGCCGAGGTCCAGATTTTTTGCCCGTTCAATACCCACTGATCACCGTCAAGAGTTGCCTTCAGACCCAGGCTTCCTAAGTCACTGCCCGCATTGGGTTCGCTATAGCCCTGACACCACACATCATCATTGGACAAGATGCGCGGCAGGTAATACGTCTTTTGTTCTTCAGTCCCCCACGTCAACAACGTGTTCCCCAACATGGTGATACCAAAGCCATCATTTGATCCACCTGTTGGCACGCCCGCCTTGGCAAATTCTTCAGCCAAGATCACTTGTTCGAGCGCCGACATCCCGCCGCCGCCATATTCGGCCGGCCAACCTGCTGCGAGATAACGCTCACGATGCAAAATTTTTCGCCAGTCCATCACCCAGGCATGGGCTTCGTCTGCGGGCAATAATCCAATCCCGCGCCAATCGGCTGGAAGGTTTTTGGCCAAGAATGACTGCACTTTGCTACGAAAGACATCTACTTCGGGGCCATACATCGGACGCATACCTGCGAACTTACTCGCCAATTGACGCAGACCGTGAATTTTCAGTTTGTGATACTGGTGAGTGCAACTGCAGCAGCACCGATTAAAGCCGATGAGTCACCAAGACCGAGGGGCACGATCGAAATCCCTGCGGTGAATGGCAATTTAGATCGAGCGACCAACTCATCGTTGGCTGCTCGAAAGAACGGGTCGCCCCATCCCAAGGCGACACTTCCTCCAACAACGACCCGCGAAATATCAGCGACTGCAGCAACCGACGCAACGGCACGTCCTAACAAAATTCCGTTACGGACTTTTAAGTTCATCGGTGCATACATCGGGTCACGTCCCGTTTCTAGCTCAACGGCTGGACCTGATAGGTACGCCTCGAGACAACCTCGTCCCCCACAACGACACGGACGATCATCATGCCCAACAATGTCTCCTCCAACTGCAATGTGCCCAAAGTGACCGGCGTTCCCACTGCGACCCACCGCAAGGCGATTATTGATGACGAGCCCGCCTCCAACTCCAGTCCCGATCACAACCGCCATGAAATTTGCACAACCGCGTGCCGCGCCCTTCCAACCTTCGGCCAGGGCAAGAGCCTTCGCATCATTATCGATGTAGGTCTTCAAACCAGTTAATTCTGAAATTGATGACAAAAGCGGAAAATCAACCCATGCCGGAATGTGCAACGGGGATACCTCGGTTCCACCAATTTTCATCGGGCCGCCACAAGCAACTCCACAGGCGACTAACTCAATGTCAGAGGCTGCGGCTTGAATGCGTTTAATCAACGTCGAAAGCGTGATCCATGGGGCGCGCGCTGGGGTTGCCACTCGATCTCGACGGATGATGTCACCTTGCGCGGTGACGACAGCAGCAGCCAATTTCGTTCCGCCAATGTCAACTGCAAGAATTCCTGAGGTCGTTGCCATGTAACTCACGGTATCTAGCGTCTAGCGTGACACCGTGTCTTCTACCGCCGGTTCCACTTCATCCCGCTCCTTTGCCCGCATGTTTGAGTCCATCGTGGACAACGTCGGGCTAGTTCTTCAGGGTAAAAAAGGCCCCATTGAACTCGCCGTTGTTTGCCTCCTGGCCGATGGCCACCTGCTCATCGAAGATGTGCCGGGCGTCGGCAAAACAAGTTTGGCCAAAGCTCTGTCCGCTTCTATCGATTGTTCGTGGAAACGCGTTCAGTTCACTCCCGACTTGTTACCGTCCGATCTCGTCGGAGTTTCGATTTGGAGCAAACAGCGCGAGGTCTTTGAATTTCAAGAGGGACCGCTATTCGCCAACATCGTTCTTGCTGACGAAATCAATCGTGCTTCTCCCAAGACTCAGTCCGCACTGTTAGAGGCGATGGAAGAACGCCAAGTATCAATTGATGGTGTCACTCGTCGTTTGCCACACCCGTTTCTTGTCATTGCAACACAAAATCCGGTTGAACATGACGGCACATATAAATTGCCCGAAAGTCAACTCGATCGGTTTTTGATTCGCATGGAGATCGGATACCCAAACCGCCAAGCCGAACTTGACATTCTTGAACCCAAAACTGGTGCCGAATTAACCAATCAACTCGCACCTGTTGTGACTGCCCACGACATTCAAGAAATGATCACTGCTGCATCTCGGGTATCAATGGTTGATCCTCTCAAGAATTATCTCGTTGATATTGCTCATGCGAGTCGCAAGCACCCTCAAGTCGCGCTCGGACTATCTCCTCGAGCGATCATTCAATTGGCGCGAGCGGTGCGAGCACTCGCAGCAGCGCGGGGCCGCGATTACACCACCCCCGATGATGTGAAAGAACTTGCGGTTCCTGTTTTAGCGCATCGCCTCGTTTTACGAAACAGCAACTCTGGTCGTCGCGTGACAACGACCGACGTCATACAAGAAATTCTCGCAACTGCACCTGTCCCTTCTGGACGTTAAATATGCTCTCACGACAATCCGGAGTCTTTGTCTTCGGTGGTTTGATCACCATCGCTATTGGTCGCCTCTTCGGACTTTTAGAACTCTTCATTATGGGTACGGCGCTCATCACATGCGTGGCGGTCGCGATACTTTTGGTTACCACACAAAAACCAAATATTGAGATCAACCGAGCAGTTGTTCCACTTAACCCAGAAGCAGGACAAATCGTCGAGGTTGGACTCAGCCTGCTGACAAGCTCACGAATCCCCGCCTGCGACGTCTACGAAACAACAGAAGATGGCGGGAGAGTTCATATCTCGCTGGCACCTCTACCTTCGGGGCGAGTCGCTCGCGCCAGTTACCAGATTGCCACCCATCGCCGCGGCAATCTCATCCTCGGACCAGCAATTGTCGAGGTTGCAGATCCGCTCGGGCTGTCGCGACGATCGAAAAATTTAGGTCAATCAACCGAGGTCACCGTCTACCCTCAATCAGTCAATGTCGATCTCCCCGATCCTAAAACTAGTACCGGCGAATTAGTTGATGCCATCAAGCGAGCCATTCGCAACCAACCAACAAGTTCCGAATTCCGCTCAATGCGCGAATACGCAATGGGTGACGATCCGCGCCGTATCAATTGGAAAGTCAGTGCGAAGCGCGAAGACTTGGTCGTTAACGAATACGAAACCGAAATCGCCATAGACATGCACATCACTCTCGACACACAAAGTCGTTCATATTCACCCGAGGGTTTTGAGCGTGCGGTTTCTGTAGCCGCATCCTTTGCTCGATCTATTGCGAAGCAAAATGACGAAGACTTCGCGAAAGTCCGAATCAACTGCGGCTCACAGAATTTTTCTATCTCGGCTCCTTCAGAGGCATCGCAGGTCCTTAAATTTCTCGCCGGAATAACTGCGGTCGGCAACGATTCGTTACATATCGCGCCACGCGAATCGGGCCAACTCAAAGTGGACATCATCATTACAGGCAATCCAGATTCTCAATGGATTGAGACAACCTGGAAACAATGCGGATCAGCCCGAATCGTTGTGGTTATTTTTTGCGAAAACTCGCCCGCTGCCAGCAATATTCCTACCCATTGGTTTGTGCTCTCGTGCCAACAACTCAACTTCTTTGCTGAAAGTTGGAACCTTCTGTCCGCGCTATCGGCTGACTATCTCGTCTGAATCGCCCGCCCGTGACAACTTCTGCTTCTCGCCCCAACAGCAAAGACATTGCATACGATCGAACGCTGCGTGATCTACTCGGAGTGGGGACTCTTTGGATGATGACCCTCGTGACGGCAATTTCGTTCTGCCGAATTTTTAGTGGATGGGGTTTTCTCACTTCTTACATCATTGTTGCGACTGCCGGACATCTTGTGGCCTATGCACTTCGCCGATGGAGACTTCCATTCTTGTTGTCCTTCGTTGGCGTCACGTTGTTTACTTATCTTCTCGCGTCCTATTTTCAAGCCCGTCAAACCTTGACATTTGGACTACCACTTGGTCGCACTTGGTCGTTCGTGTGGCAAGAAATTTCTGATTCATGGAGGCTCCTTGGTGACACCGTCCCACCCCTGGCACTTCAATCCGGATTTGGGTTTGTCGGCCTCGCCAGCATCGGTCTCATTGCGTTCTTATCGGACGCATTCGCTTTTCGCTTTGCTGGTCGCGTTGAATCACTGATTCCATCAACCATCATTTTTGTCGTTCTTGCGAGCGTCGGCATCGACCGAAATCGGACGATCGTCACCGCACTCTGGATCGCCACGGCAATTATTTCTGTCGCCGTTTTACGACTTCGAAATCAACTCGCAAGAAGTAGCAGACTTTTTGGGTATCGACCTGGTCGCACAACATTGCTGTCAGCCTCTTACATCGCCCTCTTAGCGGTGGTCGCAAGTTTGATTGCCTTAATCATCGGCCCACGAATACCGGGCGCCAACGAAGACTCATGGTTATCAAACCAATCGGGTCAATCTGGACCACAACTTGATCCCCTCGTTGACATTCGAGGTCGACTCAATGACCCCACCGATGAAATACTTTTCAGCGTCGCTTCCGAATCCCCTTCGTATTGGCGTACGACTTCCCTGCCCAATTTTGATGGGACTCAATGGACTGTTTCACAAGATCTCCTAGATAGCGCAGGCGGTGAACTCGCAAGTACTGCAACGATTTCCGAAGTTGGTGTGGCCGAAACTGAAGTTACCCAACTCGTCACGATCCAAAGCCTTGCCGGGAATTTTGCCCCGGTCGCCGATCGACCAGTGCAATTACGATCGGCGACGCGGAGTTTGTTTTACGAACCTCAAAGCGGAACATTACTTGTCAGCAAAGATGGGCTCAACCGTAACGACAATTATCAGATCGTTTCAACAATCGTCGTTCCTTCAGCCGACACATTGCGAATCTCATCATCTTCCTCACCTCCTGATGTCGAATACCTACAACTCCCACAGAATCAAGAAATCGCTGAACTTCAACAAGTTGTCGATCAAATCGTCAGGGGATCGACGGGAAATTACGAAAAATTACTGGCGATACAGAGTTACTTCCGAGATAATTTCACCTATTCTCTCGATGTCCCGTCAAGTAATTCGTCGACAGCAACTCTCGAGTTCCTCAATCGTAAAACTGGATATTGCGAACAATTTTCCTCAACGTTCGCCGTCTTCGCTCGACTGTTAGGCATCCCTTCCCGTGTTGCGATTGGATTCACACCGGGTGAGCAGTCCCCGATCGGAACATCGAATGTTCAACTCTTCAACGTTCGTAGCCAACACGCCCATGCATGGCCCGAAGTCTGGTTTGACGGCATTGGTTGGGTTCTGTTTGAACCAACCCCTGGTCGTGGTGCACCATCAGCCAATTACACGAATGTCGCACCTGCCCAAGATGATTCGTTCCCGTCCGCCGCAGCGCCAACAACTACATCGCCCAATGAAACGTCGACTACCACCGCAGTTAATCCAACGACCGTTCCAAACGACCCGATGAATCCAACATCATCGTCGACGACGGAGCCCTCACAAAGTTTGATACAAATTTTTAGCTACCTTGCTGTTGCAATCGCGTTGATTGCCTTGTGGGCATTTGCGATGCCACGATTCGTCCGGTCTGCTGCCCGACGACGGGAAAATAATTTGATTCTCCTGAGCTGGCGATCTGCTGTCGCTCAATTTGAAGCTGTCCATGGTGAACTTCCGAATCAACTCACCGTTTTTGAAATTGGCGAGCGGTTCATCGAACAAAACTGGGGCCAAGCCGAATTTGTTGGACGAATCGTCAACTTAGTGACACAACATTTATTTGCTGGCTTTGAGAGCAACATTGATGTTCACCGAGAACTGGATGACTTCGTGACAACATATCGCGCCCAGTTACCGTTGAATATTCAGATTCGCCGGCACCTCAGTCCGCGCCTGGCGTGGAAACTCGCTGGTGGACGTCAATCTCGCCCGTAAAGAATTTAACTACTGGAAGCGACGATTGGCTGACGAACGCGCCTTGCGAATCGCCCCAGCCACATCTTGTATCCCGGCTTTACCCATCGCGCGGGCGTTGCGCTCAATGACGGCCAGCAATGCGAGCATGCCAACGAATGCTACAAACGCCGCAATGTAGTGAACCTGTAGTAAAACGACCAAAAGAACTAGGCACAGAACCAGGCCGACCACGGCCCAGCGAACTGTTTTTGCCGAATGGGTGTATAACCCCGAAGGCGACACGGCTTGAGCAAACTTTGAGTCATTTTGTAGTTCTTCTTCGATTTGGCGCAAAATGCGCTGTTCGTTTTCGGACAATGCCATGGGTCTCACCTCCTGCTTTCACACGTCGATTCATAGTCTCACAGACCGAGCGGCCTAAGGCAAAGCATGCCCTGGTTTTTCTTCACTCGGGCCCCATGGTGATTGCCCTAATTCGCGCCGACCAGTGACTGTGATTGAACTTGCTGGGCTGATCGCATCTCGTCCAAACTTTTCTCGGATCTCATCAACTGCTTGACTTGCCGGACTCCAATCGCGTTCAAGGTCGGCGGTCGTGCGACCATCGGCCCCAGATTGATCGCTCCCGTCACCCCCAAAATTAAGCAGTGACAATTGCTCGACGGGTTCAACAAATCCCGACACGCTGACACCAATCAAGCGAATACCAATTGTTGGATCAATCTTTTCAAGCAAGGGATCAAGTGCTTTCACCATCGCTGGAGCACTAGCCAATGGACTACCGGGAGTGATTGATCGAGTAATCGTCTCAAAATTCGAATAACGAATTTTGAGAGTGAGAGTTCGCGCCGCACTTTCATGCGCGCGCAATCGCGACGACACTGCATCGGTCAGCCGGACAATTTCACGCCGCATTGCCGCCCGGTCGGTGATGTCATGGGAAAAGGTTTCCTCGTGGCCGATTGACTTCAGGTCACGTACGGTCTGCACCGATCGATCGTCAATCCCGTTGGCAAGTGCGAACAAATGGCGCCCATGCGCTTTGCCAACCGCCCGAATCAGAGTTTCTTCTCCAAGCGCAACGAGGTCGCCGACTAACCGCACGCCGAGTCGATCAAGTTTCGCCAAAGTCGCTGGACCCACTCCCCACAAAGATTGAACCGGCAAAGGATGCAAAAAAGCTAATTCTTTGCCCGGGGCAATCAACAAAACCCCGGGTCCTTCATTGATCCCACTGCTCGTCGGAATCGGCTTAGCCTTTTTTGAAGCCAACTTGGCGATGAACTTAGATGTGGCAACTCCAACCGAACACGGCAATTCAAGTTCGTTCTGTATTTGTTCCTTAATCTTCCAACCGATCGCGGTGCCATCGCCGAAGAGATGTACCGAACCCGTCACGTCAAGGAATGCTTCATCAAGGGCGATTGGCTCAATGAACGGAGTGAACTGCCCAAAAATCGTATGCACTTGTTTGCTGACTTTTGAATACTCGGCATAGTCGCCCGACAAAAAGACTGCTTGCGGACATAGTTGCCGTGCTTTCGAAGACGACATAGCCGAGAAAACCCCGTAGCGCCGCGCCTCGTAATTTGCGGCTGCGACCACTCCGCGAGATCCGGCTCCGCCAACGACAACGGGTTGTCCAATTAATTCAGGATGCCGTCTCATTTCAACCGAAACAAAAAATGCATCCATGTCCACATGCAAAATCGTGCGATGTTCAGCCATGATGCAATCGTCGCTCGATCATCGTCGTTGAATACGTCGCAAAACTCGATCTGTAAACCACAACTTCACCACAAGACTAAATGCCTCACCGATGATGTGGTGCGTCAACTTTGATTCACCAACAACTCGATCGGTAAATAGAATCGGGACTTCGACGATGCGACCACCGCATCGAACTGCACGATGCGACATCTCGACTTGGAAGCCGTAACCCTCGGCTTGAACACTTGCATAATCCATACGTTCAAGAATTGATTTTGAATAAGCCCGGTACCCACTGGTCGCGTCGTTAATCGCAAGACCCAACATGCCAGCGGCAAATCGGTTTCCCCAACGGGACAAGAAGTGTCTCAATGGTGGCCAGTTTTCAATTCGTCCACCTGGGATGTACCGACTGCCAAGCGCTGCGTCCGCACCCATATCAACAACCGAAACGATGGCCGGTAAATACATTGGGTTATGAGAGAGGTCAGCGTCCATCTGCACACAAATCGTTGCACCCGATTCAAGGGCAACGGCAAAACCGTCACGATAGGCAGCACCAAGTCCGGCTTTATTTTGTCGCCGATGAACTTTGACAAACCCCGAAAAGTTCGCCGGAAGTTTGGTCGCGATCGTGTCCACCAGATCTGCAGTTCCGTCAGGACTGTTGTCGTCAACGACCAAAATGGATGCATCTGGCAAAACATCCATGACTCCGGCGATCACAGTTGCGATATTCCCTACTTCGTTATAGGTCGGTATCACCACAACCACGCGCCGCACCGGGAGAACTTTGTCGTCAACCGAACCTTGGATCACCTCACGAGCCTACGATGTAGACGTGACCAATGAACGTCCACTCTCGGCTCTTCCGTCGCCTTTGGCGCGAATCATCGCCTTTGTTTCGATACTCGTTGGGGGTCTATCTGGAGCACTCATCGGCTACAAACTGGTCGATATTCAATACGACGGCGTCAGCGCAACACCTCTTGGCCTTGGGCTTGTGATCGGCGCAATCGTGACTGCTGGCGGAACCGCAGTGATTGCAGTGCTCGTTTTACGAGCGAGTGGCGAATGGCGCGATATCGGAAATATTGAATCATGAACGATAACCATTCATGACTGATGGTTACACCGCCTTGATGAACGTTGCGGCCCGTCTTGCCCGCAACGCTGGCGACTTGGTCTTTGTCGGTCGTCGCAACGGGGTCGGAAACCTACATACAAAGTCATCAGCAACCGACATGGTGACCCAGTGGGATGCCGCCAGCGAACAACTCATCTTGCAACAACTTGGTCAACTGCGCCCCAATGATTCGATTATCGGAGAAGAAGGAACTCACATCACGGGCACCTCACCATTTACGTGGTTGGTCGATCCGATTGATGGGACGACAAACTTCCTCTACAACTTGAGTGGATACGCAGTTTCAATCGCTGCTTGTCTCGGAACCGATCCAGTCGCGGCGGCCGTCTTTCTTCCTGCAACACGTGAACTCTTTGTCGCCGCGAAGGGATATGGGGCTTGGCTCGGTTCAACTCCACTGCACGTCTCAAATTGTGAATCAATAGAAAATGCCCTCATTGCGACCGGGTTTTCCTACATCTCAACTCGACGAGAGACTCAAGGACAACGAATTGCCCGATTACTGCCACAAGTTCGAGATATTCGCCGTTGCGGGGCCGCTGCCGCCGATCTTTGTTTTGTCGCGTGCGGGCGAATTGATGCGTACTTCGAGGAAGGCCTTCAACCCTGGGACCTCGCGGCGGGTCAATTGATCGCTTCTGAGGCTGGCGCCATAGTTTCGGACTTTTCGGGTGGTCCAATCGTTCCCTCGGAAGTCTTAGTGACAACTCCGCGAATTCATTCGTCGCTGGTCTCATCTTTGTGACCCGAATGTCAAGAATCAGCACGCTTGTCCCCGCCGCAGCCCTGCCATAGGGCAAGATGTAGTGGTGGGAACAAGAATCCTTGCTGTTGAAGATGATGAACGAATTCGCGCCGCGGTCAAGTTGGCGCTTGAAGACGAAGGCTGGACCGTCGACGAAGCCGCAAGTGGCGAAGAAGCCGCAATTTTATTCCTCCGTCAGCCCGCTGATGTCGTCCTCATCGACATCATGCTGCCCGGAATAGACGGATTCGAATTATGTCGCACCATTCGTCGATCGAGCGATGTTCCGATCGTGATGGTGACCGCTCGAGCCGACACTCACGATGTTGTCGCTGGTCTTGAAGCCGGAGCAGACGATTACCTCACCAAGCCATTCGCGCCCAAAGAGCTCTCGGCAAGAATTCGGGCCTTATTGCGCCGAGCCCGTCCCGCTCATCCCGCGCACCCAAAACTCATATTCGGCGACCTTGAGATCATTCCCGACGAAGGCAAAGTTTTGCGCTCGGGTACCGAACTTCATTTGACGAAAACAGAATTCAGATTGTTATGTGAACTCGCACAAAACCCCGGACGGGTTTTTAGTCGTGAACATCTTCTCGATCATGTGTGGGGCTACGGATACTTTGGCGATGGACGTCTTGTCGATGTTCATATCCGGCGACTTCGCACAAAAGTTGAAAGTGATTCTGCCAACCCGCGTCACGTCGTGACGGTACGTGGCCTTGGTTATCGTTTACAGGCTTGATACTTGGTGACAATCGAGCCAGACATGATCGAGTCGCCGGCACCCAAGGCTCGTTCCATGAGATCAGATGGTCCGTCCCGCCGTTGGCATATTCGCCCGATGGGATTACGTAGTCGAATTCTTTTGACTTTTGGCCTCGGCAGTTTGGCATTATCGCTCTTTTTGGCGCTTGCGACTTTTAATTTCACCCGTTCAAATTTGGTAGACGAACGTACAGGAAGCGCTATTGATCAAACGTATGCCAATGCTTCGCGGCTTGCTGTTGATCTCCAATCAAATCCCACCAACATCCAAACTGTGCTCGAGAGACTTGGGGCCGATCGCCCGCTGGTTTATTTTCGGGGAACTTGGACGGGAAATGACGCACGTTTTTCATCGTCCGTCATCCCACCTTCTTTGCTAAACGCAGTCCTACAAAATCGTCAACCAACAACAATGCGGATTGAAGTTGACAACGAATTAGTCCTCGCCGTCGGAGTGCCGATTGATTCGGTGGACGCAGCTTATTTTGAATTTCCTTCGGTCGATGACGTGCGTTCAACGCTGAACAGCGTCAACCTTGCTCTCATTCTCGCCGCGGGCATCACAACTCTTCTCGGCATAGTTCTTGGAGCCATCGCGGCTTCACGGGCCGTTCGACCACTGACCGCCGCTAGTCAGGCCGCACAGGCCATCGCCGGCGGACGACTTGATACACGTCTTGCAGAAACCGAAGACCCCGACCTTGCAGTACTCACGTCCTCATTCAACGACATGGCGAGTGCATTACAGTTGCGCGTTGAACGTGACACTCGTTTTACGTCTGATGTCAGTCATGAATTGCGATCTCCGCTTATGACTCTCGCCGCGTCAGTCGAAGTGATGCAAGCCCGCCGCGACGAGATGCCCGAGCGCGCTCAAGTCGCACTCGATCTACTCGTTGCTGATGTTGCCCGGTTCCAGGGACTCGTTGAGGACTTACTAGAAATTTCACGCTTTGATGCTGGCGGAATTCGACTCAATGTTGATGAATTACTAGTGGGCGAATTTGTGCGTCAAGCGGTCGCTATCAGCAGTGCTCCGGATACGCGAATTTTGGTTGCCGAAATCGCCGAAGAAATGATGATCAAGGGAGACCGTCGCCGCCTCGCTCGAGTCGTCGCCAACCTCATTGATAATGGCCGGGCATACGGCGGTGGCGAACTTGAGGTATCGGTGTTTGTCCCCGATGACGAAGATCCTCCCTCACAAATTTGGATCACCGTCGAAGATCATGGGCCTGGTGTTCCTCAGGATGAAAGAGATCTCATATTTGAACGGTTTGCGCGCGGATCAATTGCCGGGCGGCGTAGCGGATCCGAAGGTGCCGGACTCGGACTCGCACTAGTTGACGAACACATCAAACTGCACCGCGGACGGGTGTGGGTTGAAGATCGTCTTGATGGTCAAGATGGTGCCTGCTTCATCATTGAGTTACCAGCGGAGCGGGTGTGATGATGAGCGGCCAAAAATTACATGTCATGCGCAGCCTGATCGGTACTGCGCTTTTCATCGCATTTGTTTCTGCTTGCTCATTCGGGCCCGAAAGTAAATCGCAAATGATTCCCGAATCACAGCAGCAAAATCTGAATGAGGCGACTTCTTCGAACGAGGTGGGCGCCGGATTCGGACGCGTCTACTTACAGCGAACCGAAAGTACTGGTGGCTCGATTCTCACCGGCGTACAACGCAATATCTCAAGCGATCCCTTTGACATCGTTCAGGTGCTGCTCAGTGGCCCCACCAAAGCCGAGCAGGATGCCGGACTTCGCAGCGCCATCCCCTCGTCTACTGAAGTGTTATCTGCCCGTTATATTGCCAGTGATTTGGTGAAGGTTGATCTCACTAATGAAATCTTCACAGCAACCGGTGATGATCTTGTCTCATCAGTCGCCCAGATTGTTCTCACCCTGTGCGACATCTCTGGCATTGAGCGAGTCATCATCGTTGTGAGCGGACAGGTCAATGAGTGGCCCAAAGGGGACGGATCGCTGACGTCGCAACCCTTAACTGCCTATGACTTTCCAGGTCGAGCCATCAGCAGCCAACCAGCTTTCCCGGCCATTGTCAATACGCTCAACAACTAATCAGTCTCAAGTATTAGCCAAAGAAAACTGAGCCGATTTCGTGGAAGAGATTCATGTCAATTGGGCGCTCTTTATTCACTACTTCGCTCAATGGCACCGTCGTGACCTGAGACGAACGCAGTGCGACCATATGGCCAACCGCACCGTTGTGCAACGCGTCTACGGCCGCTAACCCAAATCGGGTTGACAGAATTCGGTCGTAAGCAGTCGGCGTACCGCCGCGCTGCACATGGCCAATCTGTACAACTCGTGATTCATAGCCGGTACGAGATTCAATTTCTTGAGCGATCGTCGCACAAATTCCGCCGTATCGCGGTCGCCCAATTTGGTCATGTTCGTATTCAGGCAACTTCATCGTTCCTGGTATTGGCTGAGCACCTTCTGCAACAACCACAATTGATGCATACCGACCTCCCCTGTGGCGGCTGGCAACTTGTTCGCAGACTTTGCTGATGTCAAAGGGTTCTTCTGGAACCAAAATCGCCGTCGCTCCACCAGCAATACCGGCATACAACGCGATCCACCCGGTGTCTCGTCCCATGAGTTCAACGACCATGACTCGGTCGTGGCTTTCGGCGGTTGTATGTAGGCGATCAATTGCATCAGTGGCAATTTGAACCGCCGTGTGAAACCCAAATGTGAGGTCGGTTCCAAAAACATCGTTATCAATGGTTTTCGGAACTCCAATCATCGGCAACCCAGTTTGTTCAAAGATCAACGATGCCACCGTCAACGATCCATTTCCACCGATGACTATGAGCCCATCAAGCTTTTGTTCGGCAAAGCATTTCTGCACCAGATCAATTCCATCAGTGGTGTCAAACGGGCTCCCGCGACGGGTACCCAAGATCGTTCCCCCTCGCGGCAAGAGTCCTCGAACGTCACTTTCGTGCAGCGAAATAAAACGTTGCTCCATGACTCCATCCCACGAATCGAGGAATCCCAAGAATTCGTCGTGGTAAGAGGCGATACCTTTACGGACAACCGCTCGGATCACCGCGTTCAATCCCGGGCAATCGCCTCCGCCAGTCATGATTCCGATGCGCATCTTGTCAGCCTAGGCATGAAACAATGCATGAATGGCTTGGGATTCAACAAGAACCGTCAACTGGGCACGACTGACTCGTGAATGGCTTGTGTACGCAGTCGTAATGGCTGGCGTTTTCTTGATCTTCCTGCGGGACAATGTCTCTGCTGGTTCAGTCGCGGGACTCGCAGCGTCATTCCCGATGTATCTGATCTTTGGCGCAGTACTCGCCAAGATGGGTTACCAGCGCAAGACACTCAGTGATCTACGCCGTGAGACACCTGCTCGCACTCCCCGATCGAGTCGGCAATCATCAAGCAGTACTCATGCATCGACTTCACAACCAAATCGAAGCCGTCCCGCTCCAACGAGCCGTACAACGACTGGCCCCTCGCAGTTTCGTTCAAACAAGCGCAAAAAAAGATA
>CAMDER010000014.1 GCA_945896935.1 Bifidobacterium breve
TCATTGTCTAACCATTCATGGGGGCTCGCCATCGACATCAACGTCGGGGCAAACCCGGAAGTGCGTTATGTGCCAACGGCCGACTCGCCAACGACTGCCTGTTCGGTTCCGATGGCCACTGACATGCCGCAATGGGTTGTGCAAACTGCTGAGAAGTGGGGACTGCTTTGGGGCGGCTATGGCTGGAGTGGCGGTTGCGCGACGCCGACAACTGTCAAGAGTTATGTCATTCGTGACCCCATGCATTTTGAATTTCGTGGAACAGTTGATGAAGCGGTGAAGATTGCATCAGTCAACGGTATTTCGGTCAAGCGTTACTGCAGCAATGTTGTTGAATCTGGTGCGACAGTTCGTAAATGCACCTGGCAAGATCGCCCACAGGCCGGATGGCGCACTTCTGTTCCGTTGCTTGGCCCCGCTGGGGCGACTTCGGCTCTCGTGAATATCACATTGACTGGCGCAAGTGAAGCTGGATATGTGACCGCAGAAAGTTGCGACGGCAATGTGACTGGTGAACGTTCATGGTCAAACGGCAATGTTGCAGTTGGAACAACGGTGGCCAATCTCGCTGTTGTCCCGCTTGATGCATTTGGACGCTTCTGTTTGTACAACTCGACGGCGATGCACATGATTATTGACGCGCAGGGGTTCTTTATGCCCTCACGCTTGGCCGGTAGCGGTGCCGCTATGTTCACCCCTCTGTCGCCGACACGTGTGCTTGATACACGTGTCGCGGGCGGCAAAGTTGTTGCGCTGAGCGAAAATGGAGTTGTTGTAGCACATGCACCCGCTGGTTCGGTTGCGATGTTGTCCAATATCACTGTGACAGGCACGGTTGGGGCGGGATACCTCACCGCTGATTCGTGTGAAAACTTGCAACCAGGTGAACAGACTCGTTCAAACATCAATTTCGGGAACGATGACACGGTGGCGAACTTGGCAGTTGTGCCGATGGGACTTGTCGGCGACAAGCCTGGTTTTTGCACCTTGGCAAATGCCGGTCTACATCAGATCATTGACGTTCAAGGTGTTTTCGCTCCGAGCCCAGTTGGGCAATGGGGCTACACGCCGGCAACACCGAGTCGGTTGATCGATACTCGCGCCTGCACCACCAACTGTGCTGATGTTTTCAAGGCTGGTGCCATCATCAAGATGGCTGCCCCTGCTGGTGCCGCGGCTGTGTTGATTAATCTCACTTTGACCGATGCAAAAGCTGCTGGCTACGCCACTGCAGATAAGTGCTCTGCTTTGGTGCCCGGTCCTCAGGCTCAGTCGAACGCCAATGTCACGGTGGGTCGCTCGGTCGCCAACTTGGCAGTTGTTCCTGTCGATGCCGATGGCACATTCTGCGTGTACACCTCTTCGGCCTCTCGGGTGCTCGTCGATGTCCAGGGAACCTTTTCGCCTTCTGGAGACTTGCGGTTCATTCCAGTGAGTTCGGTGCGTCGTTTCGACTCACGCGGAACGGCGAACTAAGTTTCTTTAATGATGCGAGTGATGACCTGGAATATTTGGCACCACTTTGGTCCATGGCAAGAACGGCAAGTCGCAATTGAGATCGTCATCAGGAATGAAGATCCGGATGTTCTGTTTTTGCAAGAAGTGCACACAACTGAACAGCAAGCAGAAAATTTGGCGACGAAACTCGGTTGCCACTCGGTGGTAACAACTAGTCCCTGGAGTATGGGAAACGCCGTTTTGTCGAAATGGCCAATTGTTCGATCTGGACAAGTGCAACTTCCAAATGCGGCTGGTGAACCAGCGCATCGACGCGCGCTGTGGGCAGTGCTTGAAACGCCATGGGGCCAATGGCCTGTCATCGGCACCCATCTCGACCATCGCTTTGATGAATCTCATGTTCGTCAATTGCAAGTTGACGCTATTTCTGATCTTGTTTTAACATTACGCAACGACCCATCAATTGATCTTCCGGTTCTCGTTGGCGGTGACTTCAACGCTGTGCCAGACAGTGATGAGATCCGTCGATTGACTGGACGAGCTGCAGTAAAGAATCGCGATGTTGTTTTTGCCGATATGTGGGAACTCAAGGGCGATGGTCATGGACACACATGGAGCGATCGCAATGAATATTTGGCCCATGCCAATTGGCCCAATCGTCGACTTGATTACCTCTTCGTGACCTGGCCTCGGCCAAAACCAGTAGGTAACCCAGTTCGCGTGTGGCTGGCAGGAGTCGAACCAGTTGCTGGGGTGCAAGCCAGCGATCACTTCGCAGTCGTTGCTGATGTTCTCACAGTGCGGTCAGGCAACGCCAACGACTAGACCTGCCACCGACTAAGTTTGTCGGCGGTATGGCAACTCTGCGGTTTAGTTTCGGCACTATGGGCTCGGGTAAGAGCACGTTGGCTTTGCAGATTCATCACAACTTGGCAGTTCGCGGTCGTCAGGGATTATTGCTCACCAAGCTTGATCGCGATGGAACGCAAGTAACGAGTCGACTGGGTGTTTCGGCTCCGGCTGTTGAAGTAACAGCTCATATTGATTTATTTGCGTTAGCACAATCGCGTATGCCAATTGATTTTGTGGTGTGCGACGAGGTGCAGTTCTACTCAATTGCGCAATGTGATCAGTTGGCGCGTATTTCTGATGACCTCAATGTTGATGTGTATGCCTTCGGTCTGATTACCGACTTCAAAGGGCTGTTGTTTGAAGGCACCAAGCGCATGCTTGAGGTGGCCGATGAGCGAGTTGAAATGCAAGTCGAAGCACGTTGTTGGTGCGGATCACGGGCAACCCATAACGCTCGCGTTGTGAACGGAGTTGTGGTGTACGAAGGTGAAACAGTTGTCGTTGGAGACACCAGTGATGTTGCTACGCCGATGTTTGGCGATGTTGTTCGGTATGAATTGTTGTGTCGCCGCCACTATGTGCGTGGCGACATGGGCGAAGCCGCTACCGCTGACTGATCAGTTCCATGCGCAGCGCATGCGCTTGATGCCGTTAATGAATGCACTTTGCAACATGGCGGGTTCGCCGGTGGTGCGCATGTTGGGCATGCGCCGGCGGATTTCATCAAACATCACCGAAACTTCACGACGGGCCAAGTTGGCGCCGAGGCAGAAGTGCGGTCCGCCAGCACCGAAACCAACTTGTGGCGTTGCTGAGGCGCGGGAGATATCAAATTTGAATGGATCAATGAACACGCGCTCATCGCGGTTGCCAGAGCAATACCACATCACGACTTTTTCGCCGGCGAGTAATTTCTGACCAGAAAGTTCGGTGTCTTCGGTGACGGTGCGACGGAAGTGAATGACCGGCGTCGCGTAACGCACGATTTCTTCGACTGCAGTTTTTGTGTGAGCATCAAAATTGTTGAACCACAATTCCTTTTGATCGGGGTGATCGGTCAACAATTTCATGCCATGGCTGATGGCGTTGCGGGTTGTTTCGTTTCCGGCAACAACGAGCAAGATAAAGAATGAACCGAATTCTTGGGCAGTAAGTCGTTCGCCGTCGACGACAGCGTTCATCATTGCGGAGGTCACGTCTTCTCGTGGATTCTTCACACGGTCTTCGCCAAGTGCTTGGGCGTAGGAGAACATCTCAATGGCGACTTTCATCAAGTCGTCAAGCGATGAACCGAATTCGGGGTCGCCAACACCAAGAATGACATTGGTCCAATGGAAGATTTGCTTGTGATCTGATTCGGGAATTCCCATCATGTCGCAAATGATTTCGAGGGGGAGTGCGGAAGCGACTTCTTCAACGAAATCGCATTCGCCTTGTGGGAAGCGTTCGAGTAAATCGGTGACGAGCTTCTCGGCTCGCGAACGAACTTGGTCTTCAATGCGCGCGACTTCTTTGGGGGCAAAACCACGCGACACGATGTTGCGCAAACGGAAGTGCTTGGGATCGTCCATGTTGATCATTGAGCCGAAGAATTCATTCATCTCGGTTGGTAAGTCGCCAATGTTCGAGCCTTTGCCACTGCAGAACAATTGTGGGTTACGGCTGACCTGCCAGATGTCGTCATGGCGCGTGATGGCTCGGTAGCCGGGACCTTGGGGGAAAGGTGAGCCTTCAATGACTGCTTCTTCAAAGTATTGAAATGGCGATTCATCGCGCAGGGTTTTGAATGCACCTTCACGGAACGAGCGATCCTTCAGCCAAAACTCTGGTGACGAAAAGTTGATCTCCGACAGGGCAACGTGGGGAATTGAATCAAAATTGAACGTACTCATAGTGTCTTACCGTAGTGGGCGAGCGAGCCTTGAGAACTGTCGGGCTTTAATGCGACAACTCGTTCTGGGTATGGCATTGTGAAAATATGAGTGAGCAAACGGTTACTGAATTCACCTTTTTTGTGGACGCAGAACTCTTTGGTCTTGGTGGCTACGAGAGTGCCGCATTGGCGGCTGACGAATCGGATTTACATGAGGCTGGCGTGTACAACGTCGATATTCCGCGTGGATTCGGATCTGATTTAGGTGACCGCATCCCTGTACGAGTGACTGGCACAGCGCGTGGCCTGAAGTTCTATGCACGGTTGCTCTCGCTGAAAGACCCGATGCAACTCGAAGAGCTTGAACGAGTGCGCACAGCGGCCTTATCCCGCGACGATGACTAAAACCTTAGGGTGACAGTGAGTCAGTCTGTAAGCGGGATTCTGTGAATCGAGTTGCCCCGATTCGGTAACCATCCATCTATGCGGTCTACCCGAGGAGTTTCCGGTTGCCCGGATGGACGGACCGCCCGTCTCCTCTGCTTGACCTTGCTCCGAATGGGGTTTGCCAAGCCATGTGAATCGCCCCACATGCTGGTGCGCTCTTACCGCACCGTTTCACCCTTACCTGTTCTGGTTACCCAGTCATCGGCGGTTTCTCTCTGTTGCACTGTCCGTAAGGTCGCCCCCACCTGGCTCGCGCCAGCACTCTGTCCTACGGAGTCCCGACTTTCCTCGAATGACTCACGTCATCCGCGATTACCCGACTCACTCACTGTCAGCGTGAAGTGTACGACCGAAAAATCACTCGCCGTCGAGGTATTCGTACACCATCGAGTTCAAACTTGGGGTTTCAAGGTTGAGCGAGGTGCGGATGCCCGACTCGTTGGCGGCTCCAAGCACAACTGGAACCGGTGCCTTGGTGCCAAATGTGCTGGGTACTGCGTAAGCGGCGGCCGGGACATCAGTTTGCTCTTGATACTCAGCAGCAATCGAGAGGCCGAAGCTTGAAACTAAACGCGAGGGGTTCAGGAGCGATCCGATGACTGCGGCGTGACGAGCTTCTTGCTCGCCGATGCCGATGGCTGCTGCACGCAATGCCGAATCAGCCAACATGGGCACATACACCTGATAGGTCGATCCAGCGATGGTTTCGAGAGCGTAGGCCAAAGCCAAAACGTCGGCGACCGGATCGTCGGTGACGGGAATGCCAGAAGCATCGTCGCCGGTGATCAACCGCAATGCAGGCTCAATGTAAATCGTCTGCAGACGAGGATTGGGTTCGTTGTATGCCTTGCCGCCAAGTTTTTCGGTGAGTGACGCAGTCGCTTCAGCGTGAGCCTTGTGATCGCTTAAGAAGCGAGCAGCCAAGGTTGCAGCATCGCCCGACAACAATCCAGCGGCAGCGACAGTTTCGTACACAAAGATCGCATTGTGTTCAAGCGACGTTGCAGTGCGCAATAACGCGATGTCGGTGACTGGGGCGTCAACCAACTCGGTCTTTGTCGGGGCCTCACCAAGTCGGGCGATTCCGGTATTGGTTGAACCACCGCACGCGGCGATCAGTGCACCAAAGGAAATCGTTGCACCGCCAGCGATAAAGAAACGACGGCGGGACAACGATGATTGCAATGCCGGACCAAAGTCGGCACCCTGAGTCGCCTTCACGATCTTGGAGAAAGCTTGTAGTTCTTCGCGATTTGAGTTGCTCATGATGTTCTCCGAATTAAGCGACGGTCGTCGTGGTCTGAGCGTCTGCTTGCGCAGCCTCGGGGGTGACTAAAAACAGATCGGTGTCATCAATGGGTGACTTGCCAGCGATTGCAGCCAAGGCAACGACGTGTCGAGCCTCAATAATCACCATTGAAGCGATGAGCGCTGCGCCCTCGGTTCCTTCGAGCATTCCAATAAGTTTGGTGTGGGCCGCGACGAGAGAATTTTCAAGTGCGTGGGCGGCGAGAGCTGCAGCCATGGTGTCAGATCCGAAGTCGCCCTCGTTGGCCGAGAAGATTTCGCCATCTCGGGCTTGTGGTGCGGCGCGGCCAATGAGCGAGGAAATTGTTTGCGCGTAGGCATCGTGATGGGCGGCGAGAGAAACGAGGCAAGCGACGTGTTCTCCGCCGGCACCGGCGCCAACTGCGGCCTGATAGAGATCGCGCATTGCCAATGCAGTGGCTTGGGCCGATGCGAGGAGCACGGTGTCGGCCGGGGTGGGCCGCACTGGGCTCACGCTGATGATCTTCGAAGCAGTCACGGGGTTCCTTTCACAAACTCTTACTCACAGCCTTATGTGCCGAGACAGGTAAGAGCAACTCCAAACTCTAGAAGTCAAGACTCGAAAGTTCGGTGATCCATCCGGCGGCACGGGTCACAGCCCGTTCCCATTGGGCCCGCACTGCAAGTCGATCGTAGTTGGGCTGCGGGTCGACGGTGGTGTGTGGTGACCAGAGGGATTCAATTTCGGCGAGATTTGACCATGTTCCGACGGCCAATCCAGCCAAATAGGCCGCACCGACCGTGGTTGCTTCAGTGACTGGGGAGACCGAAATTGGGCGACCTGTTGCATCGGCGAGGGCCTGAATAAATGTCGGGTTACGACTCATGCCGCCGTCGACGCGAATCTCGGGTACTTCAACATCGGGGTAGTCGGATTCGATTGCCTCAAGCAGGTCGGCGCCGCGATGAGCGACCCCTTCAAGAACCGAACGAACGATATGCGCTCGTGTTGTTCCTCGGGTGAGTCCAAAGAGTGCCCCGCGGGCGCCGTAATCCCAACGAGGTGTTCCGAGTCCGAGCAACGCCGGCACGTACATGACTCCATCGGTTGAGTCGCATGAGCGGGCGATGGCATCACTTTCTTCAGCAGAAGAAATGAGACCCATGTCGTCGCGGAGCCATTCAATATTTGTTCCTGCCGACAACATGATCGCTTCAGCGCCCCAGGTCGTTTTCTGACCGGTTGATTGACTCGAAGTATCTGTTTGGGACCATGCGACGATTGGGAATGTGCCGTTTCGACGGCGCTCAGCCGAAACGGGTTTGCTGTCACCAAGACACACGTTCATCATTCCGCCCGTACCAAAAGTGCACTTAGCCATATTTCGCCTGACACATGATTGACCGATGAGCGATGCCTGCTGGTCGCCGGCAATGGCCGCAATGGGTGGTGAACCAGGAAGGGCTGTTGCAACGCCAATGATTCCTGATGATGGGACAAGAGTGGGAAGCATCGAGATTGGTACACCTAATACTGAGCACGCGCGCTCGTGCCACTTGATGGTTTCATCAGACAAAACATCAGCGAGTCCGGTGACAGCAGCATTGCTGTGGTCGGTGACGTGAAGCGCCCCCTGCGAAAGCGTCCAAGCAATCCAACTGTCGACTGTGCCGATACACAAATCGTTTGCGCGCGCCGCGATCGCTTGTTCGTCACCAACGTATGTCTTGAGGAGCCAGGCTGCTTTAGTTGCTGTTTGATTAGGCGCTAATGACAAACCGTGCTCGGCTTTGGCCATGATGCATTCGCCGACTGTGCGTAAGTCTTGCCAACCCAACGCAGGCCCAAGAGGTATGCCAGTTGAACGATCCCACAGAATTGTTGATGCTCGTTGAGTAGTGATGCCGACGGCGGCAACCGCGCCAGCTTCAGCGAGTGATGCTTGTGCTACTTCAAGAACTAAACGAGCCATTTCAGTTGCATCAAATTCAACGAGGCCCGCGAACGGCGAACTTGGGGCGAACTCGCGATAATGCAAAGCGGTGACAGTCGCATCGGGCCGAACGACTGCGGCACGTAAACCACTCGTACCAACATCGATCACAAGAATTGAAGAACTCATGTGCGACGCCCTTTGGGCGTGGCGCCGGTTTTTTGCATCGCTGAACCGATAAAGCCGCCGATCACTCCGACGGTCAAGGTGACGGTCAAGTTAAAAAAGACACCGAGCCATCGCACTTCGCCGCCACGTGCCAATTTGACGATGATAAAGATTGTTTGCGGAATGATGTAACTCAACGCTGCTGTCACGATTGCATGCGAAAGCGGAGTGCGGCGTTGTTGATGCCACGCGGCGACCGCTGCGCCTAGTAAGAAGCCAATTGCGGCGCACAGCGACAAAATGACTGCGATGCCACTATCAGAAAAAATTCGGGCGGCTATTGAAAATGGAACTGCAAAAACTAGTGCGACGGTGGCGCCAGACTTAATTGCCTGAGTGTCCCAACGAGACGGTGTTGAGCTTGACGAAGTCGAACTCATGGCCACTGCGTTGCCTCCAAATAGTCGGGTAGGGGTAGTCCCATCTTGCCAGGATTCAAGATGCCCTGCGGATCAAGTGAGTTTTTCATGGCAACCAGCACGCCAAAGGCAGAACCGAGCGCCTCTTGTACAAATCGGGAACGATTCATTCCGACGCCGTGGTGGTGACTGAGGTTGCCGCCGCTCGCAAGAACGGCACGAGTGCCCGCATCCCAAAGCGCCACATAGGTTTTTTCGACTTCTTCGGCTGGGGGATTGGCAGCAAAAGTGAAATACAAACAAGCGCCGTCGATGTAACTATGCGATAAATGGCAAGTTGACGATCGGGCGTGCGGGACTTTCAGCATTGCTTCGCGAGTGGCGTTGAAGATTGCTGGAAGAGTTGACCACGGCGCAGCGATTTCCATGGTGTCAACGACAAAACCTTTTTTAGTGAGGGCTTGTAGCGCGCTGGTGTCATTGCGGTGATGCATCCAACGTTCGACTGTTTCGATATCGCGAGGTATACATCCGATCGTCGCGAGACATTCTTCTTCAACGATGTTCATCGACGCGGTCACTGATGCGACGTCACCTTCGTCTAATACGAGAAGTGCGCACACCACTCCGTCGCCACCTTGGCCGCGTTGGCTTTCGGGTGCGTCGTACAAACGGAGCACTGCTGGTGTTGCGCCACGTCGCATAATTCGACGGCAGGCATCGAGGCCGTCTTCGAATGTGGAGAATCCAAATGCGGCGCGACGTTCAAGCGTGGCAACTGGGTGACACTTGAGCCACACCCGAGTGACGACGCCAAGAGTTCCTTCGCTACCAATGAAGATTTGATTGAGGTCTGGCCCGCTGGCACCACGAGGCGATCCACCAGTTTTGATGATCTTGCCATCGGCCAGGACAACTTCAAGCGCGACCACCATGTCTTCGATCTTGCCGTATCGAGTTGAGTATTGGCCAGCACCGCGACAGGCAACCCAGCCACCGACGGTCGCAATATCAAAACTTTGTGGATAGTGGCCAACCGTGAATCCCAAAGACTGAATGTGGGCCTCAAGGTCGGGTCCGAAAGTTCCTGGCAAAACCTCAACCGTTAACGACTCATCGTCAAGTGCGACGACGCCTTGCATTGCGGTGGTATCCAAGATGACTCCACCATAAAGCGGAATTGACGCGCCACAAACACCGCTACGTCCGCCGGCAGCAGTCACTGGAATGCGCTGTTCGTTGCAGTACGACAAGACGTGCGAGACCTGTTCGGTTGATGTGGGTCGACAAATTGCTGCCGCTCGGGTTGGCACCTCGCCAGCGAGTGCCCAATGCATCGTGAGCGGCCACCAATCGCGACTAGCAAGAGCGGTTTCAATCGGAGCGGTGATGGTCTCGCAAATGTTCTGGAGTTCAGAGATTTGTTGAGTTGTCAGAGCGACTGTTTTGTGCTGCAAATGATTTCGTGCGGGTGTTTGCTCATCTTGCACGAGATCAATGGGTGAGGTGATCTCACGGGAAAAAGTTTTACCGTTCATGTGAATCTCCGCTCAGGAATACAGTTCTGTCTCGGGCAACGTGCCCATCGTTGCTTCGTGCTCGCAGATTTCTTGGAATGCCTGCACTTCTTGTTCAATTCTATGTTCGTCCCATTGGGCATAGGGTGCAACGAGTTCGGCGACTGACTTGGCAGTAACTCGAGTTGCTTCTCGATCAAAGAGCAAGGCTCGGGTGCGACGTGAGAGAATGTCATCAAGCGTCAGTGCCATCTCATGGATGACTGAAAATACTGCTTCGGCCTTGATGTATGGCAAGCCAGGTACGAGTGCTTCAGACAATTGCGGATTGGCAGTGATCAATTCTTGAACGAGGGCAACATCAGATCCATAACGATGTGAGAGATGAGCTTCAGCAGAACCCTCAACACGTGGTTCTTTGTAACCATGCGCTCCGTGAAGCTTTAAATTCTTGGTGCGACATTTCTTGATCTGTGTCGTCAACGTTGATTGTGAATTTCTTTCGAGAACTTTGAGTGCCGCATCAACGGTGTCTTGGGCCATTTCGCGATACGTCGTTAACTTACCGCCAGTCACGGTGATGATGCCAGAGTCACTCGTGAGCACCACATGTCGACGCGAGAGGTCGGCAGTTCGCGCTGCTTTTCCGCCTTTGCCGGTTCCTTCTTCAGCATTGACTTGTTTGACGAGTGGACGTAATCCTGCCCAAACTCCAGTGACATCCTCGGCGGTGATTCCGGTCGTGACGCTGGCGTTTAGCGCGCGCAAGACATAGTCAATATCGTCTTTTGTGCACTGCGGATCGTCGACTGGACCTTGATAATCGGTGTCGGTCGTGCCGATATATGTATGAGTGAACGTTCCATCAGGCTTTGGGCCCCACGGAACAACAAACAGACTGCGCTTGTCTTTGGGAACAGGGATGATGACGGCAATGTCATTGCGAACCTTTTCCCACGGCACGGTGACATGAACACCTTTGGCTGGCCGAATTGTGTCGGGGTCAATACCGTCTTCAAGTGAGCGCACTGCATCAGTCCAAACACCAGCAGCGTTGATAACGACATGGGCCCGAACATCAAATTGCTCGCCGTCGCACATAACTGAAACGCCCGTGGTTTGTCCAAAATCTGAGCGCAAGATATTGGTAACTGCACACTGATTGATCACTGCAGCTCCATGATCGGCAGCAGAGCGCGCCATGGTGATACATAAGCGAGCGTCATCAGCTTGCGCGTCGTAATAGATGTATGCCGAAGCCAAACGCTGACTAGGCATAGTGGGCATGTGTGCGAGAGCCTTTTGTTTGCGCAATCGCCGGTGAATTTTGCCGATACGTGCGCCGCCCGTGATGTCGTACATCCACAATGCCGAACCAAGAGCTCGCGCAATTTTGCGCGACACGACTCCATCTTTGGTGAGGATCGGTAGCAAGAAGGGGAGAAGAGAAACCAAGTGCGGCGCGTTGCGACGTAGGCGTTGACGTTCATACAGCGCTTCATAAACCAAACGAACTTCACCTTGTTGCAGATAGCGCAGTCCGCCATGAATCAGTTTTGAACTTTTTGAAGAAGTGCCTGAGGCGAAGTCGTGTCGCTCAACAAGTGCAGTTCGCAAGCCTCGAGATGCGGCATCGAGCGCCACGCCGAGACCGGTGATGCCCCCACCCACGACAATCACGTCGAATTGCTCGGTGGCAAGGCGCTGACGCATAGCCGATCGATTGAACTGGTGAGGGGATGACACGCTGGGCACATGGCGAGAGTACAACGCCCAGCCCCGAGGTGCCCTGTGAGACAGATTTCACGAGTTGTTAATCTGCATTGATTGCTAACTAGCACGAAATCTGACTATGGTTCGGCAGGTGAAATCACCCATCGAGCTCACTGACGCCTTTCATGCCAATGGCCTCAAGGTCACTCCGCAACGGCAATTGATTTTTCGTCTGATGCACGACAACACGATGCATCCCACCGCCGAGACACTGTTTTCAGATGCCAGCACTCAAATGCCCGGTATCTCGTTGCGCACCGTGTACCAAACCTTGACCGACCTCGCCGCGATGGGTGAGTTGCGTTTGATTGATGTCGGTGCAGGTGCCGTTCGCTTTGATCCAAATGTCGATGACCATCATCACGTCGTGTGTGAACTGTGTGGCGATGTGCGTGACGTCTATGTCGCGGACTCGCAGAACCTGAGCATTGACGGTCTTGACGGATTCGCCATTGATTCAACATCAATCTTGTTCCATGGTTCATGTGCAAAATGCGCCTGAATTGACAACAGGTTTCTTGAGCGTCTTGCGTTCAAGAAGTTCAGCAAGTTAACAACCCACAACCCATGAAAGAGAGAATGTCATGAGCCTCCACGGCACCAAGACTCACGAAAACCTCAAGGAGGCGTTCGCCGGCGAGAGCCAGGCCAACCGTCGTTACTTGTGGTTCGCACAGAAGGCCGACATCGAGGGCTACCCCGACGCTGCTGCATTGTTCCGTTCAGTCGCCGAAGGCGAAACCGGGCACGCACACGGTCACCTCGATTACTTGGCCGAAGTCGGCGACCCCGCTTCGGGTGAGCCCATCGGTGAAACCGAAGCCAACTTCAAGGCTTCAATCGCCGGCGAGACCTACGAGTACACCCAGATGTACCCAGGCTTTGCCAAGACCGCTCGCGACGAAGGCTTTGCCGAAATCTCGGATTGGTTTGAAACTTTGGCTCGCGCCGAGAAGAGCCACGCTGGTCGTTTCCAGCAGGGCCTCGACGCACTCTGAGTTTCTTGTCAGTGAATGTTGTTGGGGTGCTCGACCGATGTTGAGCACCCCAACATGTTCTGCAGTGTTTTTATTTTTCCCAAACTTCAAACCGAATGAGATCTCCCCATGACGATTACTTACGATCCCAAGCATCCGAAGTATCTCGATGAGAAAGACGTGCGCGACGAACTGACTCGTGTTTACGATCTATGTCACGGTTGTCGTTTGTGCTTCAAGTTCTGCACATCTTTTCCGACCCTTTTTGATTTCATTGATCAGCACGAAGACCAAGATGCTGGCCGACTGACACCAGCTCAGCAAGATCAAGTGATTGATGAGTGTTTCCAATGTAAATTGTGTTATGTCAACTGCCCGTATATTCCCGGACAAAGCGAATGGGAACTTGATTTCCCGCGTTTGATGTTGCGCGCTGACTCGATGCGCCACAAGAACGATCAAGTGTCTTTGCGTGACAAGGTCACCACCAACGTGTTGGGCCACACCGATTTGATTGGCAAAGTTGCCGTAAAGACTGCTCCTCTCATGAACAAAATGATGGGTGCAAAGCCAGGTTCGCTGATTCGTAAAGCCATTGAAGTGACCTCGGGCGTTTCCAGTGAACGAGTGTTGCCGCCTTTTGCGAAGCAACGATTCACAACATGGTTTAACCGCCGCCCCAAATTGAAAATCGGCAAGCGTCAGGGACGCGTTGCACTTTTCCCAACATGCCTCGTTGAGTACCAGGCCCCCGAAGTGGGTCAGGACCTCATCAAGGTCTACGAACGTAATGGCATTGAATGTTCTTTGGCTGATACGACGCAGTGTTGTGGCGCCCCGTTCTTGCACAGTGGCGATATTGACAACTTCACCAAGATTGCCGAGAAAAATGTCAAAGCACTCGCGAATACCGTTCGCAAGGGCAACGACATCGTGGTGCCTCAACCCACGTGTGGATATGTCTTAAAGAAGGACTATCTCGACTACGTAGGTGGCCCCGATGCCGAACTCGTTGCGGCCCATACCTTTGATGCGAGCGAATACCTGATGAAGATACATAAGGCCGATGGCACTGCTTTAGATACTGAGTTCAATGGTGACGTTCCCGAGTCGATTACCTATCACACTCCATGCCATTTGCGTGCGCAAAATATCGGTTTGAAGAGCCGCGACTTGATGAAACTCACTGGTGCAAAAATCAAACTCGTCCAACAGTGTTCGGGCATCGATGGTATGTGGGGTCTTCGTGCAGAAAATGCTGAACTCTCGATTCCGATTGGTCAAAAACTTGGCGCCGAAATTATCAAGGCCGATAGTGATGTCGTGACTGGCGATTGTCATTTGGCCAACGGTGCGATCAATGAACAAACGGGTCGAGTTTCGTTACACCCGATTCAGTTGGTTGCTCGTGCCTACGGAATTCCTGAAGAACAACCCCTGAAGTAATTTCTGAAACTGGAGAATATGATGAATACGTTGACCCCCCGCAAACTTACGTTGTCAGATATCGCCGATGTTCGTGCTTACGAGCGTGAGCGCGAAGAATTCAAAGCGCGAGTTCTCTCACTCAAAGAACGTCGCCGGTTATCGCTTGGCACCATTGTCTCGGTGATGTTTGAAAATCGTGAGACGATTCGCTATCAGATTCAAGAGATGGCGCGTGTCGAACGGCTGTCGACTGACGAAGAGATCCAAGGCGAAATTGATATTTATAATCCGATGATCCCCGAACCCGGGCAGTTGTGTGCGACATTGTTTATTGAGTTGACCAGTGAAGGGCAATTGCAAGAATGGCTCCCCAAACTTGTGGGCATTGAGGACACGATTGTGTTTCGTTTGGCCAATGGTCGTGAAGTTGCGGCCAAGACCGAAGCGCAACACGAGAGCCAGTTGACCCGTGACTATGTCACTGCAGCAGTTCATTATGTGCAGTTCGAGTTCTCGGGCGATGACATTGAAGCATTGGCTCAAGGAGGGGCAGTACTGGCGTGCAACCATCCCGACTATTTGGAAGAAATCAACTTGTCGTCGGCCAACCTGGCTGAATTTCTTGGTGATTTACGCCCCTAATCACACTTTTTTGTCCGATCAGCGCAGGTCAGGACGATATTTGGTCTTGCCTATTCACAAATGTACAAGAGCCTTCTATTGTTTCGCACTAAGGGAATTCGTTGCCATAATCGGAACGATGTCACTTGGAGGAATCCAATGGAAGTCATATGGCGGTCGCTGGGATCATGCCGGGGTCTTGACCCTGAAATGTTCTTTCCAGAAACCGAAGAACAGGCCGATATTGCCAAAATGATCTGTCACGGGTGCGATGTGCGTATCTCGTGTCTTGAGCATGCGTTGGCAAGTCGAGAAAAAGTTGGTGTTTGGGGCGGTACCACCGAACGCGAACGTCGACGTCTCATTCGCCATCGCCGTCGCACTGCCTAACGTGTCTCGCTAGCCTCAATTGCATGGCCGAGGCACCCCAGACTTCTGAGATCACCCTTGAATCAATAGGTGGTTGGCCCGAACTGATTTCTTCGCTGCTTGATCGCCACGACCTTGATGCGGCCCATGCCCGAGCGGCGATGACAAATATTTTGTCGGGTTCGGCGACGCCAGCGCAACTCATCGGATTCGTTGTCGCTCTTCGTGCTAAGGGTGAAACGCCCGAAGAACTTTCTGGCCTGCTTGACGCGGTCCTTGAAGCGGCGACATTGGTGCCACTCGATGACGCGACTCGCGAGCGGGCGATTGACATCGTCGGCACCGGAGGCGATCGCAGTCATTCGATCAATGTCAGCACGATGTCGGCCATCGTTGTTGCTGGCGCAGGAGTGCCGGTGTGTAAACACGGAGCGCGCGCTGCTTCGTCGCAATGTGGTACTGCCGATGTACTTGAAGCCTTAGGTGTGGCAGTGGAGTTGTCGCCAGAAGGTGTGAAGCAATGTGTTGAACGCGCTGGCATGGGGTTTTGTCTTGCGGCGCGTTATCACCCAGCATTTCGATTTGCCGCACCATCGCGTCGCGAAATTGGTGTGCCAACGGTGTTCAACTTGCTTGGACCGATGGCCAACCCTGGTCGCGTCAAGCGTCAATTAATTGGTGTGGCAAATCCATTGGTTGCCGAACGAATGCTGGCCTCGCTGCGACTTCATGGTTCGAAGTCGTCGTGGGTTGTGCATGGCAGTGGGCTTGATGAACTGACAACGACTGGGCCGTCGACAGTTCTTGAACTTCGCGGCGGTCAAGTGCGAACATTTACGATTGAACCCGTGTCATTGGGATTGGCGCCGGCTATTCCGGAAGAGCTGGTTGGCGGTACACCAGCATTCAATGCCGATGTGGTTCGGCGAGTGATGGCTGGCGAACAAGGCGCTCACCGAAATATCGTTGTGTTAAATGCTGGTGCTGGTTTGGTAGTCGCCGATGTCGCGAGCTCGCTTGTAGAAGGCGTAGCAATGGCCGCTGAATCAATTGATTCGGGTCGGGCCCATGAGACTCTGACAAAACTCGTTACCGAATCGCAGGCTGCGCTCGCCGAATTCGGCGCCTAGAAAACTCTGGATGCACACATGACGAACTTGGCCGTACGAGTTCCGGCTACTTCGGCCAACCTCGGTCCTGGTTTTGATGTATTGGGAATGGCGTTATCGCTGTACGCCACAGTTGCTACGTGTGCGATCGGCGAGAGTGAACCAGTTGGCGATGGTCATCCAGCAACGCAGGCTTTTGTTCAAGCTGGTGGCCAAGGATCGCTTTGGGTCGATTCTCCAATCCCGTCGGGACGGGGTTTAGGTTTCTCGGGAGCGGTTCGTGTCGGCGGTGCATGCCTGGGACTCGCGCAAAAGGCTGGGGTCACCGAAAAAGAATTTCCGCTCTTTATTACTCATCACCGCGACGACATCATCAACATTGCGGCTGAACTGGAAGGTCATTTTGACAATGTTGCGGCGAGCGTGCTGGGTGGAATCGTTTCTGCTTCACGTCAATCAACAGTTGCAGTGCCAGTAGCAACCGAAGTTCTCGATGGTATTCGCATTGTTGCTTGGGTCCCATTTTTTCAAACCTCGACTTCTTCAAGCCGTCTAATACTCGCTGCAGATATTGCTCGAGTCGACGCAGTTTTCAATATTGCTCGATCAACTCAATTAGTGATCGCACTAGCAACGGCCGACAAAGAATTATTGCGGACCTCTTTGACCGACCGGATGCACCAAGATCAACGTCTAGAAGAAACACCGAAGTGCCGCGAGGTGATGAACCGGATGATTGAACTTGGGGTGATCTCATCATGGCTTTCGGGATCCGGACCAACAGTTGCCGCGTTTGTTGAAGGCGACGGCGCAGAGAATATTGCAGAATTATTGAGTCAAGAGTTTCCAGACGGGCATGCGAAAGTTCTGAGTGTCGATCGTCTCGGATTACACAGCGTCGCGCTCTAAAGAACTAGGCGGCCCGATGAAAATCAAGCCGACGAAGTTCGGGAACAGCCTGAACAGGTGAGGCCCAATGACCACTGCAACCTTCAAGAACTGGGTGAGTCGATTCATCTTCTAAGAAGCGCGCAATACACATCACTTCATCAAAAATATGACGGGTAAGTGGTCCGTTGTCAAAAGATTCGGGTTGGTGTGGATGTAGATGGTCAACAACGCCCTGCAGGACTTTGCTGTGATGCGAAACGATTGGGCTAAAGAGTTGGTCATCGCGACGTGTATTCACCAAGACGCCTGACTCGATGTCGTAATGAATGTCGCCAGAGCTAACACTCACCGATCCAGCCGATCGCAATTGGTCGCAACGGCGTTGGCGATTGAGAGCCTGGACTAATGCTTGAGTCCGATCCCGCATTTCGGCGGCTTCTTCAAACCTTTGTGATGCGGCTAGTGATGTGATTCGCTCGTGGAGAAGCGCAAAGAGCGCCGATGGTGAGTCGCTCAACGAATGCGTGATGAAAGAAACAATGGACGCGTATTTATTGGGATCAGCGGTTCCTGAACACGGGCACAACGCGACACCCAGTTGTGCAGCAGAGCACACGGGGGCGTCAGTTGGAGCCGCGTATTTGCGGCCCATTCGTACTGTGCAGCGCCGTAAAGGAACGACCGACTCAATCGCTTCAATGACAAGTCGCGCTGCGGTACGGCTCGTGAGTGGTCCGATATGGAGTCCCTTTTTGGCGGGATTTTTAGTAATGACGAGTCGGGGCCACTCTTCTTCAGTGGTCAGACGCACGTAGCAGTATTTGTCACTCGTGGTGCCAGTCTTGTTGTATTGCGGCAGCAATCGTTGAATGAGACGCATCTCAAGCACTTCGGCGGTGAGTGCGTCGGGTGTTGAGATGTAGTCGACCCCATGAACTTGACGCAACATTGGTCCAACTTTGCGGCGTGTTTCAGAGGTGCTGAAGTAACTACGTACTCGTTGTCGAAGGTTGGTGGCTTTTCCGACATACAAAAGTCGCCCAGCAACATCGGAGAAGATGTACACGCCAGGTGATCGTGGTAAATCTTCGGTCAAGCGAAGTTTGGTGGCTTGGGGATGTGTTCCAAGTTTCGGGAGAGCGATCAAGTCATCGATCCCAAGAACTCCGTAGCCAGCAGCGCGCTCGATGAGAAGGTGAAGTAGGTCTCCGGTTGCCAGGACATCGTCAAGGGCACGGTGACTCGGTTGATGAGCAAACCGAAAGTGGGCCGACAAAGTTCCGAGTTTGCAATCTCTGACTTCGTCTCGAACGAGTCGCCGAGCAAGTGGAACTGTGTCAATGACTTTGTTGGTGAGGGGATCGCGGTCATCACGAATGAGCGCAGCATTTAAAAAGCTGACATCAAAGCGCGCGTTGTGCGCCACGATGACTGAGTCGCCGATGAAATGGCTGAGCGTGCCAAGTAACGACTCGATACGGGGTGCCGGCATGATCATTGCTTCGGTGATGCCAGTGAGAATCGTGATGAATGGGGGAATGGTGCATCCGGGGTTGACCAGGGTCTGGAAAGTTCCGATGCATTCGCCACCTAGATACTTGGCTGCACCAATTTCGGTGATGCGATCATGTTCGGCCGAACCGCCCGTTGTTTCGAAGTCGATGACGCAAAATGTGACATCGCACAGCGGTGTCCCCATATCGTCGAAAGATTTCTGCACCTTCAGAGTGTTTCCGAACAAATGTTCCCTGTCAAGTCTTGATGGTCAAGTCTTTAGGGGTCAAGTCATTCGGGGGCCAAGTCTTTGATAGCCAAGTCTTTACGAGAAGTGAAGCCACAGACTGTTCAGATTTTGGTTACTTGCCCTACTGTCGCAGTATGTCTACCCGTTATCGCTGCACCTTGTGCGGAAACTTGACCCGATTTGATGTTGTCCGCACGCAGCGGACCTCGGCTTATTATCACTACACAACCGGCGGTGAATTGTCGATCGAGGATGAGAAGATTCTCCTCGACGATTTGGAATCGGTGTCGTGTCGCTGGTGCGGGCCGACGGGGAAGGTAGAAGAGTATGACGGGTCGGCCGAAGCCTCCTGAACTGATTGAACTATCGGAAGGTTGCCTGGCTTACGTGCAGCCCGACGGAAGTTGGGGTTGGAGTAACGCTGGTCTCGTTGTCGGTGATGGAGCTTCATTGCTCGTTGACACTCTGTTCGACTTGAAGCTGACGCAACAAATGTTGGACAGGCTTGCGCCGTTTACTCGCACGGCGCCTATTCGTTCACTCGTGAACACTCATGCCAATGGCGACCATTGTTATGGCAATCAACTTGTTGACGGTGCTGAAATCATTGCCTCAACTGCCGCCGCGCATGAAATGACCGAAGTGCCGCCGGCGATGTTGGCAGCACTGAATGCCGCGCCAGGTGAGATTGGTGAATTGTTCCGAAGTTTCTTCGGGGCCTTTGAATTCGGCGATATTGACATGAAAATGCCGACCCGTACTTTTGACGGACGTCTAGATGTTGAAGTGGGTGGACGACTGATCGAACTCATTGAGGTCGGTCCCGCTCATACCAAAGGCGATGTGATTGCGTATGTGCCCAACGCGCGCACTGTGTACACGGGTGATGTTTTATTTATCGGTGGTACGCCCATCGTCTGGGCAGGACCACTATCAAATTGGATTTCAGCGTGCGATCTGATGCTGGGTATGGACATCGACGTCGTGGTGCCTGGACATGGTCCGGTGACCGATAAACAAGGCATCGTTCAAGTGCGCGACTATCTGTCGTTCATTGAGCAGGGTGCTACCGCAAGATTTGAATCGGGGATGGACGCATTCGATGCCGCGCGCGACATCGCGCGTGAGATGTCGGTGACTGGATCAACTTTTGCCAGTTGGGGAGAAGCCGGGCGGATCAGCGTCAATGTTGAAACTGCCTATCGCTCCCTGAACGCAAATCACCAAAGCCCTGATGTGATTGAACAGTTCAGGCGGATGGCGCAGATTGAACGCGGCTAGCGATCGATTTGCGAATCGCGAGAACCCATCCCACGACCACCGCAGTTGAAAAAATCAGCCACTGAAACGCGTACGACAGATGGGATCCTTCAGAGAGTTCGGGAGGGCTGACGGGCAAGAGTGTCGAACTATCGGCAGG
>CAMDER010000015.1 GCA_945896935.1 Bifidobacterium breve
TTGCGGCAAACGATGCGTTCAGAAATTCGCAGTTTGCCCGAGCGTGAACGCACGGTAGTTGCGCTGTATTACGACGAAGGCATGACCTTGGCCGAAATTGGTTCGGTACTCGGGGTGACCGAAAGCCGAGTGTCACAAATTCACTCGAAGGCGATCATCATGTTGCGGGCTCGCATGTCAGCCGCCGGCGTTTAATTTCGTTGATCTGTTCGTCAAGTCTGCTCACCGCAACGAGATCGTGATGGCGCACAGTGATTGGTGATTCTTCTTGCCTTTTTCGTTGCCGCCAATTGTTTGATTCCTCCCGTTTCTGGGGCAGTGGTGTATCCGTACGTTGAACCTTCGTGCGAATTTTGCGCCGGGCACCGAACGATTGACTTTGAGCAGACCGAGGGCCGCGAGGTCATTGCGCCAGTGGCGGGACACATCACGTTCGCCGGAATGGTGGTTGGCCAACAGTTCGTGACGATTGACCCAGATCCAAAATCGGGTTTCGGTCCCGATGTGGTGGTGACGGTCGGTGGTCTCGTACGTGACCCCACTGTGAAATCGGGGCTGGCCGTGCAGGCTGGTCAGCCTTTGGGGACAGCAGATGGTCTCATTCATCTCAGTATGCGATACATAGTTGAGGGAAGGCCAGCTCGTTATGTTGATCCGACGCCATTTTTAGCACGCCGCCGTTCTCGGGTCCGCCTCATTCCAAATTCCCGAATCGGAGGACGCCGCACCTCAAGTCAGTTGCTCTGTTCGACCTCTATTGGCAGGTGAGGTGGCACTTTATGGCGAAGTCCCGCTAGTCTGCCAACTAAGAAATACCGAAGAAATATCTCTGTAAGAAAAAAGTTCTTGCAGTCATTCAAATGCATGGTCCTCATCCTGCGGTCGTCACTTTGTGACGCGAGGTTCCGTGCCCCTAACCGCAGAATCAGGAGGACAGTGCTATGGCCATCGTCACGATGCGTCAACTTTTGGAAGCCCGAGTTCATTTCGGCCACCAAACTCGTCGTTGGAACCCCAAGATGCGTCGCTTCATCTTTGGTGAGCGCAACGACATTTACATCATCGACTTGCAGCAGACCCTTGAGCGCATCGAGACCGCGTACGCATTCGTGCGTGACTTGGTCGCCGGTGGCGGTTCGGTTCTGTTCATCGGCACTAAGCAGCAAGCACAAGATCCGATTGCTGGATTTGCCGAAAAATGCGGCATGCCGTACATCAACGAACGTTGGTTGGGCGGAATGCTCACCAACTTCGAAACCATTTACAAGCGCGTGCAGAAAATGCTCGAACTTGAGCGTCTCTTAGAGGCTGGCGATTTCGCTTTGATGCCGAAGAAAGAAGCTCTTTTGAAGAGTCGCGAATTGGCCAAGTTGCAGAAGAACCTTAGCGGTATTCGCCACATGACCAAGCGCCCGCAGTGTGTCTTCATCATTGACACCAAGAAAGAACACATTGGCGTCACTGAAGCGAACAAACTCGGTATTCCGATCGTCGGTATCGTCGACACCAACGTCGATCCCGATCTCATCACGTTCCCGATTCCGGGTAACGACGACGCAATTCGTGCCAACGAATTGATGTCAAAGATGATCGCAGAAGCAGTCATCGAAGGTCGTTACATCGCGTCGAAGCGCAACCCTGGTTTGGTTGCCCCCGAAAAGAGCGACGCCGAAAAGGCCGAGTTCGCGGTGAACCAAGCAACTGCCCGTACGCAGGCCGTTGCTGCACAAGCCGAGCGTGAAGCTCGTCTTGCTGCGACAAAAGCACCTGCTGCTGATGCAGCAGATGAGACTCCTGCCGATTCTTCCCCGGAGGCCTGAGAAATGTCGTTTACAGCCAAAGATGTTCAGAGTCTGCGCCAGTCCACTGGCGCCGGCATGATGGATTGCAAGAAGGCCCTCGAAAATAACAATGGTGACATTGAAGAGGCCAAGCAGTGGTTGCGCGAAAAAGGTTTGGCTGCATCAGCTAAGCGCGACGACCGCGACAACAATCAAGGCGTTGTTGCTCTTGTCGTGACAAACAACGTTGGCGCCATTGTCAAACTCAAATCAGAAACCGACTTCGTGGCCGGTAGCGATCAGTTCAAGGGCGAAGCACAAGCTTTGGTCGAACTTGTTGCTGCCAAAGGTGAAGCAGCAGTTGCTGAGCGCTCCGCAATTCTTGATGATCTCAAGATCGTTCTTAAAGAAAAGATCGAACTTGGCGAAGTCGTGCGCATTGAAGCGGCAGCTGGAAACATTGTTGACAGCTACCAGCACATCCAAGGTGGACGTGGAGTGAATGCTGTGCTCGTCGAACTCGAAGGCGGTTCGGTTGAACTCGCTCACGACATTGCTGTGCATATTGCGTTTGCTCGCCCCAAGTACTTGAATCGTGAAGAAATTCCGGCTGATGTTCTGGAAAAAGAGAAGGCCACCCTTGAAGCGATTAGTCGCAACGAAGGTAAGCCCGAAGCTGCATTGGCCAAGATCGTCGAGGGTCGAATTAGCGGTTTCTTTAAAGACGTGTGCTTGATCGAACAGCCTTACGCTAAAGATGACAAGCAGTCGGTGACGCAAATTTTGGGTGGCGCGAAGATCATTCGTTTCGCTCAAGTTGAGATCGGCTGATTGATCATGGCCGGAACTGACGCTGGTTCGTCCCGTCAGGCCGACCGTCCCGCATGGAAGCGGGTCGTACTGAAACTGTCGGGTGAGGCCTTGGCTGAACCGACTGGTTTCGGACTCGACAGTGGCGTGTTGCATCAAGTCGCAACCGAAATCAAAGATGTCCGCGAGAATCTCAAGATTGATATCGCGGTGGTCGTTGGTGGCGGAAACTTCTGGCGTGGACTCAAGGGTGCTGGTCAGGGAATGGATCAGGCTCAGGCCGACTTCATGGGCATGATCGCGACCGTGATGAATGGCCTGGCGCTGCAAGACGCACTCGAACGAGTTGGTCAGCACAGTCGAGTCATGACTGCCGTCGAAATGCCCAAAGTGGCCGAGCCGTATATTCGTCGTCGCGCTGAACGTCATATGGAAAAGGGTCGCGTTGTGATTTTCGCTGGCGGAACCGGCAACCCGTTCTTCACGACCGACACCGCTGCTGCTTTGCGAGCCGCCGAAATTGATGCTCAGGCCATCTTGAAGGGCACTCACTCTGGCGTTGACGGTGTGTACACCGCGGACCCCAAACTTGATCCCACGGCCACCCGTTACGACCGCATATCCCACAAAGACGTCATCGAAAAAGAACTTCGGGTCATGGATGCCACAGCGATCGCCTTTTGTCGGGACAACAAAATCCCGATTGTGGTCTTTGATGTGAGTACCCCCGGAAACATCAGATCCGTTCTTGAGGGTCAAGCCATAGGTACGCTGGTCGGGTGACTGACGATATTTTGCTCGAAGCCATCGACAAGATGGACAAAGCCGTCGAGCACGCCCAAGTTCAATTCACGACAATCCGCACTGGTCGGGCCACTCCCGCCCTCGTTGAGAAGCTCATGGTGAACTATTACGGAGCCGATGTCCCGTTGCAGCAACTGGCTGGTTTCCAGGTTCCCGAGGCCCGCACGCTGGTCATTAAGCCTCATGATCGCGGATCTTTGAACGCCATCGAAAAAGCCATTCGCGATAGCGATCTCGGAATGTCGCCGTCAAACGATGGAGTCATCATTCGTCTCAATTTCCCGATGTTGACCGAACAACGCCGCCGGGACTACGTGAAACTGGTCAAGAATATGGCTGAGGATGGGCGAGTTGCCCTACGAAATGTGCGCCGGGATGCCCGTAAACAGTTAGAAACCGCAGAAAAAGATGGCGAAGTATCGGCAGATGAACTAGATCGTGCTGAAAAAGAACTAGACAAGATCACACACGATCATGTTGAACACATCGACAAGGCCGTGCAACGTAAAGAACAAGAACTTCTGGAAGTCTGAAAGGACGGGACCATGAGCGATGACATGTGGCGCAAAGGTTCTGGCTCTGGCCAGGACGATGAATTCGAAGACTTCGGTGAACTCCGATTCTCCGACGACGAAGGTGACGACGAGCCAGCTCCTTTGAGTTTTGGTGACAACGACACTGGTTCACTTCCGCATTGGACGGAAAAGTCCACCGGCGATTTGCCGCGCCTATTCGGCGACGATCCATCTGGTCCGATGTCGCGACCGATTCCGCGCGATTCATCGCGTGATGTTTCGCGTGATGTGTCCCGTGAAACAGAGTCAGTTGATGAAACTGGCGAAGTGGATGTGTGGGGTTCCTATTCTGGTACCGCCCCGCGTCCGATTCCTGATCGTCCATCAGGTGCGACAGTTCGACCTGATGATTCGGGCAGCACTGGCCGACCGCGTGTTCGACTTGGTGAACCTACGGGCGGGACACGCCGTGACGACACAACTGGCACATCAACTCGTCCGATTCCGAATGTTCGTCGTGATGACACCTCGGGTACTAGCGGAACAAGTCGCACCAACCGAATTTCGATTGGAACTGACGACACGCAAGGTCGCCCAGTGACAGGAAGCCGTCCGCGTCCAGCAACTGAACGTGGACCGCGTCCGCGTCCTGATGCGCAACCACGTGAACGTGGTCAACGTACCGTTCCGGCACGTCCTGGTGTTGCTGCTCGCGATATGCCAACGGCAATCGCAGTTGGCTTGTTGATGCTCGCAGCGTTCATTGCTGCTCTGCTCTGGAAGCCTGTCGCAGTGTTGGCCATCGTTGTTTTGGTTTGTGGTCTTGCTGCTGTTGAATTCTTTGAAAAGGTTTCTGACAAGGGATATCGACCCGCATCAATCGTTGGAATCACCGCGTCAATTTGTGCTCCACTTGCTGCCTATTGGGTCGGCGACGGTGCTTTGCCATTGGTATTCACTTTGGCGTTAATGGCTGCGGCGGTCTCGTTCGTTGGTGCAACAAATATCCAGGCGAGCCCGATGCCCAATATGGCCATCACCTCACTTGGCATGTTGTGGATCGGCATGATGGGTTCATTCGCGGCGCTATTGGCCGGAGTTTCAAACGTACCTGGTCTGGCAAATGTCGGCACCGACACCTTGTTCATGGTGGCAGTTGGTGTGATTGCCAACGACGTTGGTGCATTGTTCGTTGGTTCGGCCGCCGGCAAGAATCCATTGCGAGCATGGATCAGCCCCAACAAGACGGTCGAAGGATTGATGGGCGGAACACTCGCAACCTTGATCGCAATGTGGGTCGTCAGTTTGCAAAGCGATACTTGGAACAATGTCGGTGAAGTATTGATGTTGGCCATTTTGGTTACAGTTCTTGCACCTCTCGGCGATCTGGTCGAGAGCATGTTCAAGCGCAACCTAGACATCAAAGACTTCGGCACAGTGATTCGTGGTCATGGCGGAGTCCTCGATCGTTTTGATGGATTCTTGTTTGTCTTGCCGGCTGCCTACTACTTGTTGATGGTGCTTCAGCCCTACGCGTCGTGATGTGAACGGTGACTACCGTCCGTGTTTCGATAGCTGGTAGTTCGGGGTCGATAGGTACCCAAACTCTTGACGTCGTTCGTGCCGAGAACGCTCTGTTTGCCCAAGGGCTATCGGAGATCGAATATGTAGTGAGTGGAATCGGTCTTAGCTCAAACATTGATGTGCTCATTGCTCAGGCCCGCGAATTCAAACCAGCTGTCGTTGCCGTGGCCGATGTGTCGCGCCATCAAGAAGTGCGCGATGCTCTTCCTGGCGTTGCGGTCGTGCGTGACATGGCCGAACTTGTCAATGGTTCAGATGTCGTTGTCAACGCCGTTGTCGGATTTGCTGGATTGCCGGTCACTCTTGAAACATTGCGACAAGGCAAGCGTTTAGCGCTCGCGAATAAAGAATCGCTGATTGCTGCTGGTCCGGTTGTCCAGCCATTGCGTTCAGTACCAGGCGCCGAAATAGTTCCGGTTGATAGTGAGCATTGTGCGGTTCATCAATGCTTGCGTTCAACAGTTCGGCCAGGCGTCGAAGTATCGCGCATTGTGTTGACAGCAAGCGGTGGTCCATTTAGGGGTCGCACACTGAGTGATCTTGCAGAGGTGACCGTTCAACAAGCATTAACCCACCCCACGTGGAGCATGGGTCCAAAGATCACAATTGACTCGTCGACGTTGATGAACAAAGGCCTTGAGGTCATTGAGGCGCATGAACTTTTTGGAGTGAGTTACGACCAGATCGAAGTTGTCGTTCACCCGCAATCGGTGATTCATTCAATGGTTGATTTCAGCGATGGTTGCACTATGGCGCAAATGAGCCTGCCTGATATGCGCCTGCCCATTGGTTACGCGCTCGCTCATCCCAATCGCATCGGCACACCATTCGGCCGCATTGATTGGTCAACTCTGAATCATCTTGATTTCAGTGCACCCGATGTTTCAACATTCCGTTGTTTGTCGTTGGCATATCAGGCGGGACGCGCCGGTGGCACCGCGCCGGCATTTTTGTCAGCGGCGAATGAAATCGCAGTTGAGGCATTCTTAGCCGGATCTTTGAAGTGGCCTGACATCGCTGCTGTTGTTGAAGCATCGTTGCAAAAATACGCTGCGACGAATGGCACTCTGTCGAGCGCCGACATCATTGAGGCCGACCGTGCAGGGCGCGAAGAGGCGCATAAGGTGCTATCACAATGACTTTGTATCGATCTTTCCGCGACGAGATGATGGCCGGTGGTGCCGTTGATGAGCCCGGTGCCGACCCCAAGGCACCGCGTCAATCGGTGGCCGTCTTGTCGGGTATTGCCATCGTTGCATTATTGATTTGGTTGGGCATAAGCAACAAGTGGAGCCTGTTGTTGGTCGTCGGTCTTTTGATTTCGGTCTTCCTGCACGAACTCGGGCACTTCGCAACCGCTGGTTGGGCTGGCATGAAGCGCACCCAGTTCTTCATGGGCTTCGGACCCAAACTGTGGAGTACTCATCGCAATGGTGTTGAGTACGGAGTTCGGGCGTTGCCTCTTGGTGCATTTGTGCGCATTGTCGGGATGAACAATCTTGACCCAGTCGAGGCCGGCGACGAAGATGTCGCCTATTCAGCAAAACCATATCGTTGGCGTTTGTTGGTGATCACGGCTGGTTCGATCATGCACATCATCATTGCTGTTCTGATCATGATGTTCGTCTACACAGTCGGTGGTCGTTATCAAGACACTGGAGTCGTCAAGGTGTTCGCGGTCACTGAAGGTTCCCCGGCAGCATCTGCCGGGATCGGACTTGGCGACAAGATTGTGTCCGTTAACGGAACAATGTTGACTTCGGCTGATGATTTGAGAAACATGGTTCGCTCATTGCAAGCGGGCGACGAAATTTCGGTTGTCTTTACAGAAAATGGTCCAGGCGATGACGGTTCAGATATAGCCGTCAATGTTGTGTTGGCACCTCACCCAACTGACGCGACCCAAGGTATTGGTTACTTGGGCGTTGGTACCGATAATTTTGGTCGCGACAAATTGGGTCTCGTCTCGGCGTCGAGTCATGTGGCGAGCGACTTGTGGAATGGCATGGGTCGCACGATTTCAGGAATCGGAACCGTCATTAACCCAACGAATCAATGGACGCAATTGACCGATGAGGATGCCGACCCCATGAAGCGCCCAACGACTGTGGTGGGTATCACTCAGGTCGCTGGCGATATTGGCGATCGCGACGGACTGTTTGGAGTTCTTGAAGTCTTGGCCTCAATCAATGTTTTTGTCGGTCTCTTCAACTTGTTGCCATTGTTGCCCTTTGACGGTGGACATGCCGCAATTGCCACTTATGAACGAATCCGCAGTCGAAAGAATCGTGTGTACCGCGCCGACGTCGAAAAGATGTGGCCAGTCACTGTCGTTGTTTTGACACTTTTGTTGTTTTTAACTTTCACTGGTTTATATCTCGATATCACGCGACCGTTCTAAACACTGACAGGATGTAATCAATGTCAACCTCCGCTGGTTCGCTCACCAATCGTCGTTCTACCCGTCAAATCATGGTGGGTAAAGTTCCTGTTGGCGGGGGAGCACCGATCACGGTGCAGTCAATGACAATCACCAAGACTGCCGATGTCGAAGGCACGTTGCAACAGATTTACGCATTGGCAGGTGCTGGTTGCGACATTGTGCGCTGCACATGTAACGAAATTGAGGCCGCTGAAGGTCTTGCACAAATTGTTCCACGTTCGCCAGTGCCAATCATCGCCGACATTCATCATCAATACAAGATGGCACTCGCCGCGATGGAGGCCGGAGTGCACGGTCTGCGTTTGAACCCTGGCAACATCCGTCGACCTGAACACATCAAGGCTGTTGCATCTGAAGCAAAAGATCGCGGCATACCGATTCGCATTGGTGTGAATGGCGGCTCTCTTGATCCCGAGTTGTACGACAAGTACGGCGGCAAGGTCACCCCCGAAGCGATGGTTGAATCGGCTTTGCGGGAAATTGCTTACTTTGATGAAGTTGGCTTTGATCAGATCAAAATTAGCGTCAAGGCATCAAATGTTCCCCTTATGGTTGAGGCATATCGCCAACTGAGCGAAGTCACCGATTATCCGCTTCACCTTGGCGTCACCGAAGCTGGCCCGTTGCCGAACGGTTTATTGAAAGCCACCGCGGGAATTGCTGCTCTCTTGCTTGAAGGTATCGGTGACACGATTCGTTACAGCCTCACGGCTGATCCTGTTGAAGAAGCTCGTGCCGGACGTCAATTACTCGAAGCTCTTGGTCTGCGCGAACGAAAGAACGTCGATCTCATCGCGTGCCCAAGTTGTGGTCGTGCCGAGATTGATGTCATTGATGTCGCGAATCGGGCGATGCAAGCATTTGGCGAGCGCAAAATTCCGTTGCAAGTAGCCGTCATGGGTTGCGTCGTCAACGGACCCGGCGAAGCGCGGGAAGCCGACCTTGGTATTGCTGCCGGCAACAAGCGCGGTCACTTGTTTGTGAAGGGCCGAAATGTGGCCGTTGTACCCGAAAGTGAAATGGTTGAGGCATTAGTTGAATGGGCTGAGTTCATTCACGAGCATGGGGCAGAAGCAGCTATCGCTCGAGTTGACACGAAAATAGCCGAGCGCGAAGCGGCAAAAGATCGCTCAATGTTGCTTGATGCGCAAGGCGATGATGTCAATCATTCGCATGATCGCCTTGTCGAGATCCGCAAAAAGATCTAGTCGTTCAGAGATCTAGTCGTTAACAGATCTAGTCGTTCAGAGATCTAGTCGTTTTCGGTGACCCTAAACAGGGTCGCCTTGCCGCTCAAAGTCAATTCTTCGCCCGGTGCGAGATAACACACTTCACCACGATGCAATAGATTGGTTGCTCCTACTCCACACAACGTGAGTTCGCGGGTGGGAGCCCGCAAAGTTTCAGTGCCGTCAATTTGATGCACCCATAAGGTGAACGGCGCATCTGGAGTTGCGTATTTCCACAACCGACCCGCTTCGGTTTTGGCGACTGGTGTCGCGCGAACTATCGGGTCGGGAAGAGGTTGAGCAACCACGGTTGCAAGAAGTTCATTGACGTCAACGTGTTTATTGGTCAAGCCACAACGTACGACATTGTCGCTTGATCCCATGACTTCAATTCCGGTGCCGCTGAGATATGCGTGTAAATTACCTGGGTCAAGATAGAGCGCTTCGCCGGCTTCCAAAGTGACGTAGTTCAAAAGTAATGATGCAACAACTGCTGGATCATCGGGATATGAAACTGCCAGACGATTGACCCACTGTGCGCTCGGTGACTCGTGATTTTGGCAGGCCTCAATGACGTCCTTAGTGAGGACTTGTATTTCTTCGCCACCACCGAACAGATAGCGCATGGTGTGATCAAGATCATGGTCGGCTAACAGGCGAGCGATGATTGATGCCCCACCACCTATTGAGTGCAAGAGTTCAACTGTTGCCGCTGGTTCGCGGAATCCGCATAACGCTTCAAATGGTCCGAGCGCACAAATGAGTTCAGGTTTGGCAAATGGATCGCGATAAATGCGTCGCGAGTTTCCGACCGGGATGTTCAGTCGATTTTCGCGGGCGTATCCGGCTTTTGCTTGTTCGGTTGATGGGTGACTCTGTAGCGACAATGGTTCAGCGGCCGCAAGTACCTTCAACAAGAACGGCAATTCACCAGCAACTAAAAGTAGCGGGATTGATTGTCCACCGGTGTCGTCGGTTGCACTGCGACGTAAAGCTGCCTCGGTTGCATCATCAACACTCAGTACTTTTGATGCGCCGCCTAAGTGAGTACCAAACCACAGTTCGGCCCAAGGTCGGCCATCGGGTTCAATATCAAGCAAACGTGGAATCGACGTGGGATGACCCCATGAATAATGTTGTACGACACCTCGCACCAACTTCATGATCAGTTTCCTGACCGCCCACAAATTGTGCGCAAAGTTGCAACTGCTTCACCAATTGCGACATCGCTGCGCTCACCATTGGTGCGATCACGAACTTCGATCACACCGTCGGCGAGACCTTTGCCCACCACAACGATGGTCGGCACTCCGATGAGTTCGGCATCTTTGAACTTGACGCCAGGTGACACTGATGTGCGGTCATCAAGCAAAACTCGGATGCCGGCAGCTTCAAGTTCGGCGGCAAGTCGCTCGGCTTCTTCGGCAATCGCATCGGCACCTTTGCTCGCAACGACAATATGCACGTCGGCTGGGGCAACTTCGCGCGGCCAGCACAGGCCCAAGTTGTCAAGCGTTGCCTCAGCAATTGCTGCAACAGCACGTGAAACTCCGATGCCGTAGCTGCCCATGGTGACCACGACTTGTTTGCCGTTTTGATCGAGCACGGTGAGGTTGAGTGCTTCGGCATATTTGCGGCCCAATTGGAAAATATGACCAATCTCAATGCCGCGAGCCATTTCTAAGACGCCAGGCGCATTTTTGTCAGCACAGGTTGGGCAGGCATCGCCAGGTAGTACTTCGGCGGCTTCAATCGTTCCATCTGGGGTGAAGTCGCGGCCACACACCAAACCAACCACATGATTGCCGGCCTTGTTCGCGCCAGTCACCCAACTGGTTCCTGTTGAAACGCGAGGATCAACGAGATAACGAATCTGAGATGCCGATTTTGCTCCGAGCACCTCAGGTCCGATGTAACCCTTGACAAGAGCGGGATAGTTAGCGAAATCTGCGTCGGTAAATGCATCAGGTTCGGCGGGACCAACTTGTGCTTCAACGCGCTTCATATCCACATCGCGATCACCTGGTAAACCAATTGCTAGTGGTTCACGTCGACCATCGGGATGACGCAGCATGATGATGACGTTCTTCAGAGTGTCGCTTGCAACCCACGGTGTTGTTTTGCCAATTGCATCGGCGATATCGGTTCGGGCATTTAACAAATCAACAAGTGTTGCAATCGTTGGCGTGTTCGGTGTATCAACTATTTGCGAAGGCGCTGCGTTGGAAAAATTAATTGCTGCCGGAGTTGGCACTGTGACAGCTTCGGTATTGGCGGCGTACCCGCAAGTTATGCAGCGCACGAAGGTGTCTTCGCCAACTTCGAGGGGAGCCAAAAATTCTTCGCTCTTTGAACCGCCCATGGCGCCTGACATTGCCGAGACGATGACAAAGGGAAGGTGTAGACGTTCGAAGGTCCTGATGTAGGCAGCACGGTGGGCTTCGTAACTTGCGGCCAAGCCCGCGTCATCAATATCAAAACTGTATGAGTCCTTCATCACGAACTCACGTCCGCGTAATAGGCCGGCGCGGGGACGAGCCTCATCGCGGAACTTCGTCTGAATTTGGTAGATGCTCAGTGGCAGATCTTTGTAGCTGCTGTAGAGATCTTTGACGAGCAGCGTGAACATTTCCTCGTGGGTTGGGCCAAGTAGGTAGTCGACTCCACGGCGGTCTTGAAGACGGAACAAGTTGGGACCGTATTCGGTCCAGCGATTGGTGGCCTCGTACGGCTCGCGGGGAAGTAAGGCCGGAAAGTGCACTTCTTGGAAGCCAGCGGCATCCATTTCTTCCCGCACGATTCGTTCGACATTGCGATAGACGTTCCAGCCAAGGGGCAGCCAGGTGTAGCCGCCGGGGGCTGCTCGACGGATATATCCAGCCCGAACCATCAATTGGTGGCTCGGAACCTCGGCATCGGAGGGGTTTTCGCGCAGAGTGCGGACGAACAGGCTGGATAAACGCAACATTCCGTCAGGCTACTTGTCATGAACCGTCAACTGAGGGAGAGCACTCGTGTCAGATAGCGCTCGCATTCTTGTATGATTGAACGGTCTGAAGAGAATTTCCATTCCGGTGGGTCTGAAAGGCGAGGGCTTCAGCCCTCGTCTTTTTTAGTCACTGGGGTCATTTTCGATCTAGATAAGTGCAGATTGAGTACAAATCTAGGAAATATTGAGTGCAGAACATAGAAATTTTGACAGCATGTTTGACAATATGGAGGTGAATTGATGTCTGAAAACCAAGTCTCACGACGCATTGAAGCATTGATCACCCCAGTCTTGGCCGACCTCGGTCTCGAAATGTACGACCTTGAGTACAACGGCGGAATCGTCAAGATCACGGTCGATACGCCCCCAGGTTCGCCGGGCGGCATTGATGTCGACCAATTGTCCCAGTGCACGCGCCTCATTTCGCGCGAACTCGACCATGACGACCCCGTGCCTGGTCATTACACCCTTGAAGTCTCGAGCCCTGGCTTAGAGCGAAATCTGCGTCTACCTCGGCATTTTCACCGTGAAACTGGCAAAACAGCAGCGGTTCGCCTGCAAAACGTCATCAATGGCGAACGTCGCTTGAGTGGCGTCATCGAATCGGCTGGCCCCGACACCTTCCTCTTGCGTTTGGCCAACGGCGAAGAACGCGTCATTCCCTACGACCAAATCGATCGTGCCAAGACGATCTTTGTTTGGGAAGCCCAACCTAAGCCCAGTAACAAGAATGGCAAAGGTGCAAAAGCCGCCAGCGCCAAAAATAAGAAATCGGCGTCTACCGGTACATCAAAGACCGGTGGCACGAGCAGTTCGGCCGCTTCCACGGCAGACTCAGAGCAAGAAATCGATGATTTTCTTGATCGTAACGACGATCTTGAAGATCTTGATACAGAACTAGATCCAGAAACCGACAACTACATCCACAACGACGACGACCAGGAGTCATCCCAGTCATGAGCAATATCGACATGAAAGAAGCCATCAAAATGTTGGCGGCCGAAAAGAACATTTCAGAAGAGACCCTTCTGCAAGTTCTCGTAGAAGCCTTGGCAACCGCATACAAGCGTCGCCCAGGTTCGGCTGAAGAAGTTGAAGTCGGCCTCAACACCGACACCCTTGAAATTACCTTCACCGCATTCGACATTGACGAAGACGGCAACTGGGTCAACCAGCGCGATGACACTCCCGAAAAGAACGAGCTTGGTCGCATTGCGGCACAAACTTTCCGTCAGGTGATGGGTCAGCGCATCCGCGAAGCCGAGCGTGACAAGAAGTTCGAAGAATATGCCAACCGCGAAGGCGACATTGTCACTGGCATTGTTCAGCAGAACGATCACCGCTATGCCTTGCTCGATCTTGGCAAAGTTGAAGCACTCATGCCACAAAGTGAGCAAGTTCCTTTTGAGCGCGCCACGCCAGGTACTCGCCTCAAGGCCTACATCGTTGAAGTACGTCGCAGCGACAAGGGCCCGCAGATTGTTGTGAGCCGTACGCACCCCGGTCTTGTCAAGCGACTTTTCGAACTTGAAGTTCCCGAAATCGCCGATGGCGTTGTCGAAATTAAGGCATGTGCTCGTGAACCAGGTCACCGCACCAAGATCGCCGTATTCTCGAACGACAGCAACGTCGATCCCGTAGGTGCATGTGTTGGTGCCCGCGGTGGACGCGTGCGCATGGTTGTGAACGAACTCAATCAAGAGAAGATTGACATCATTCCTTTCAGCGATGATTTGGCTGATTTCATTGCCAAAGCTTTGTCACCAGCCAAAGTCACCGAAGTTCGCCTGAGCGAAGATCGCAGCCAGGCCGATGTCATCGTTCCCGATTTCCAACTCAGCTTGGCCATTGGTAAAGAAGGCCAGAACGCTCGTCTTGCTGCTCGACTTGCTGGTGTTCGCATTGACATCAAGAGCGAAACCCAGCACAACAACGAGCTCAACGGAATTTTTGAAGACGCTGAATACGCCGATGGCGAATGGATCTTGAACGCCGAAACTGGCGCTCAAGAATTCCACGCTGCTGACGGTTCAGTGATGAGTGTTGAAGAGTGGGAAAAGGTCACCGGAATTACTGCTGCGGCAGTTGAGGACGAGGCATAAATCTCACATGACAACGTTGACTCGTCCGGTGCGCACCTGCGTGGGATGCCGTTCTCGCAAAGAACAGCAACTACTTACTCGCTATGTGCCCAACGAAACGGGTCAGCCTGTCGTGTCTCGGTCAGCAAGCGGACGCGGCGCATGGATGTGCGCCGAGTCAGCAAGTTGTTTCGAGGCTGCAATGAAAATACGTGCATTTGATCGAGCCTGGAAAACTCGTTCGGATGTGAAGAAAACGAATAATGGTCGTCACCTCACCCGAGTCTTACAACCATGACAATCTAAAATGTCGCCGGAAACACCGGCGAAAAAGCATCAAAGGACTGAACGCCGCGTGGCAACAGCAAAAACCAAAGTCAGTGATTTAGCGAAGTCCCTCGGCATGAGCAATGCCGAGATGCTGGAACTTTGTAAGGCCAATAGCGTCCCTGCAAAGACTCCACAGTCAACTTTGGTTGATGCATATGTTCCGATCTTGAAACGTAAGGCCCTTGCTGCTGGCCTCGTACGGGAGGTCGCTCCGGTTGAAGAAGAAAAGCCCGTCAAGAAGGCAGCCGTCAAGAAGGCAGCCGACAAGGGTGAAGATGCACCCGCTGCTGTTGTTGAGGTAGTTGTTGCGCCAGTTGCGCCTGTTGTTGAAACTCCCGCCGCGCCCGTCGTTCAAGCACCTGCTGCGCCAGTTGTTCAAGCACCAGTTGTTCAGGCGCCTGTTGCGCCAGTCGTCCAAGCACCAGTCGTCCAAGCGCCTGCTGCGCCCGTTGTTGAAGCTCCTGTTGCTCCCGAGATCCCGGCAGCTCCGTCTGGATCGGTTGTCTCGAGTCGAACTGCACCGCGTGATCCAGCGCGTGACGTCACTCGTGAAGCGCCGCGTCCGGCTGCTTCGCGTCCGGCTGCACCAGGACCAGACGCACCGCGTACCGACACCCCGCGCCCGCCGGCTGCTGGAGGCGCACCTGGTCGCCCCGCCGGTCCGCCGCCTGGTCGTCCAATCAGCGCAACTGGTCGCCCAGTTCCGCCGCCGCCTGGTCGTCCGATCAGTGCAACTGGTCGTCCAGTCCCGCCACCGCCTGGTGGTCCTCGAGCTGCACCAGCCCCTGGAGCGCGCCCGAGTGGCACTGGTTATGGTGGCCCGCGAACCGGAGCACCTCGACCTGGTGGCGCCTTTGGTGGAGCTCGCCCCGCTGGTGGTCCTCGTCCGGCCGGCGCCTTTGGTGCCCAGCGACCCGGTGGACCTGGTGGTGGTCCTGGCGGACCTGGTGGTCCTGGTGGTCCTGGTGGTCCTGGTGGCGGACCTGGTGGTCCGGGCGCTGGTCGTCCCGGTGGCGGAGGTCGTCCCGGTGGTGGCGCTCGACCAAGTGGTGGCCGTCGTGCTCCTCGCAGTGGTGGTCGCCGTCGCCGTCGCGGTGAGGACGATCTACAGCCGTCAATGATTTCGTATAGCGATGATTCGGCCCCGGTCCCCGAGGGCACGATCGTCATTGAACGCGGAGTTTCATCACAAGAATTTGCTCCTCGTCTTAACCGCACCGCGGCCGACGTTGTTCGTTTCTTGTTAAAGAACGGTGAAATGGTGACGGCAACGATGACGTTGTCAGACGAGCAAATGGAATTGTTTGCACTCGAAATTGGTGGCGAGATTCTTTTGGTCGAACCTGGTCAGCAAGAAGAAATGGAATTGCAGGCCCTCTTCGATGACAGTGATGACGACGACGAGGCCGCGCAAGTGTTGCGTCCACCAGTGATCACCGTCATGGGTCACGTTGACCACGGTAAGACGACGTTGCTCGACAAGATTCGTAACGCCAATGTTGTGTCAGGCGAAGCCGGCGGAATTACGCAGCACATCGGTGCATATCAAGTGGTTCAAGATGGCAAGAAAGTCACATTCATTGACACACCTGGTCACGCGGCGTTCACGCAGATGCGTGCTCGTGGTGCGCAAGTCACCGACATCGTTGTTTTGATGGTTGCAGCCGACGACGGTGTGATGCCCCAGACCATTGAAGCAATTAGTCATGCGCGCGCTGCTGGTGTGCCCATGGTGGTTGCGATCAACAAAGTTGATAAAGAAAATGCTGATGTGCAACGAGTGCTTGCTCAACTTGCTGAACAACTGCTTGTTCCCGAGTCATGGGGCGGCGACACCATCTGTGTTGAAATGTCCGCTCAACAGAACTTGGGTGTCGATGACCTCATCGAACAACTCACGATTGTTGCCGAAATTGAAGAACTCACCGCCAACCCAACGGGTCGGGCCAAGGGTGTTGTTCTTGAAGCCAACCTCGACACCGGTCGTGGACCTGTTGCAACCATCTTGGTTGACAAGGGAACACTGAAGGTCGGTGACCCGATTGTTGCTGGTGGTGCGTGGGGTCGTGTACGCGCCATGATCGACGACAAGGGTCAGCAAATTAAAGAAGCTGGTCCGTCAACGCCGGTGCAGGTTCTTGGTTTGTCAACCGTGCCGCAAGCTGGCGATGAATTCCGTGTTGCGCCCGACGAAAAGACCGCCCGTACCGTTGGTGAAGCTCGCGAACAACGCCTGCGCGCCAAGGTTCAACGTGGCGATGCTCGCGTGCAACGTGGTGTCAAGCTTGAAGACGTCTTCACCCAAATTCAGGCTGGTGAAGTGGCAACACTTAACCTGATCTTGAAGGCCGACGTGCAGGGTTCGCTTGAAGCAGTTACCGATAGTTTGCGCCGGCTTGAACGCGATGAAGTCAAGTTGGCTTTCGTGCACCGTGCCGTGGGTGGGGTCACCGAAAACGACATCACTTTGGCAGCGGCAACCAACGCCACCATTCTTGGTTTCAATGTTCGTCCCGATCGCAAAGCTCGCGACCTGGCCGAGGCCGAACACGTCGAGATCCGTTCATACGAAATCATCTACAAGCTTCTCGAAGATATCGAGAGCGCGATGATCGGTATGTTGGCTCCCGAGTACGAAGAAATCGTCACTGGCGAAGCCGAAGTACGCGAAGTCTTCCGAGTGCCAAAGCTTGGTGGAATCGCCGGTTGTTATGTCCTTACCGGACAGATCACCCGAGGTACTAAAGTGCGCTTCATCCGCGAAGGCGTCATCATTTGGAAGGGCGCGATCACTTCATTGCGTCGCTTCAAAGACGATGTACGCGAAGTTCGTGAAGGCTTCGAATGCGGTATTGGTTTGAGCGACTTCCAAGACCTCAAGCCGGGCGACCTCATTGAAACGTTCGAAGAGAAACTGGTTGTTCGGACCTGAACATGACCGGCACGAATGCAGCCGATCTTGAATTCTTCTTTGATCCCGTATGTCCGTGGGCGTGGATCACATCACGTTGGGTCAAAGAAGTTCAAGCACTGCGTCACTACTCGGTGACCTGGCGACCAATTTCGCTCAAACTTCTCAATGCGAATAACACTGCCGATTGGTACAACGATCAATACAAGCGTTGGCACGCGATGGGTCACGAGGCATTGCGTCTGGCCGTTCATCTAGAGGCGACCGCAGGTAACCAGGCCGTTGATGCCTTCTATACGGCTTGCGGTATTGAATGTCATGCCAATCGACGTCGTGATGATTTTGCTGCAAGCACCGAAGTCTTCATGTCAGAGGTTTTAACCAATGCTGGGCTTGACCCCTTGTTGGTGAGGTACGCATTTGACGAGTCGCTTGACACCGTTATCGCCGCCGAAACCGAATTGGCTCTGTCTCGAACTGGGCGTGACGTGGGTACTCCAATCATCACTTTCAAGCCAGGTGCTGACAACGAGGGTTCGTTCTTTGGTCCAGTCATTGCGCGCATTCCTCGTGGTGATGAAGCGTTGCGTCTTTGGGATGCGGTTGAAACTCTGGCGACGACGCCCGGGGTTGCTGAACTCAAGCGCACCTTGCGTTCAAAACCAGTCTTTGACTAAGAAGCACGGTTCACGAGCGATAGCGTTCTTGGTGTGAATCGACCCCCCTCGCGTTCAGGTAAATCTCGCACTCCATCGCGTAACGCGACGACCCATGCGTACCCACGTTCAGCCCGCTTAGGCGAAACTCTTCGCGAGGTTCTTGCTGACGAGTTAGTACGTATCGATGATGAACGTCTTGAGTTTGTGACTGTCACTCGCGTTGAAGTCGACCCCGAAATGAATCGTGGAATTGTATTTTTTGATTCGCTCGCCGGCGAAGACGGCGATGCGCTCATCTTGCAGGCATTCTCTGATCATCGTAAGCGTTTGCAGGGATCTATTGGCAAGCAAGTGCGCGCCAAGAAGACTCCGATTCTTTCGTTCCGTCCCGATGAAGTCATTCGCTCGGCCGAACGTATTGAAAAGATCTTGCGCGAAAATCCCAGTCCGAGTCGCGAAGCCACTGTGAACGAAGACAACTACGTACAAAAGAAGGTCTTTGCCGAAGTCGAAGATGATCTTGAAGATGATGTCGACGATGATCTTGAACTAGACGAACCTGAACTAGACGAACCAAATGGCGAGGCGTAAACCCGCGCAAGTTCATGGTCTACTGGTGGTTGATAAACCCGCAGGTATGACGAGTCATGATGTCGTCGACAAAGCCCGTCGTTTACTTGGTGAACGCAAAATTGGCCACTCCGGAACTCTCGATCCCGATGCCACGGGGGTATTGCTTCTCGGTGTTGGCGATGCCACGCGGCTCTTGCGTTTTCTTGACAACGTGATCATTGACGGTCGCGCCACTACATCAAAGTCATACACCGGAACCGTGGTTCTTGGCACTGAAACAACAACGCTCGATGCTTCGGGCGAAGTGACGGCCACATATGACATGTCGGCGATCATTGCCGAACTCACAGTTGACAAAGTTCAGGCGATTATCGACGGCGATGTTGGTCAACAATTACTCGGTGACGTCATGCAAGTTCCACCGATGGTTTCGGCACTCAAGGTTGATGGCAAACGGTTGCACGAGTTAGCCCGCGAAGGAATTGAAATCGAACGTGCAGCCCGGCCGGTGACGGTTCATTCATTTAAGGTGTTGGCAGTTCGCGGCAACGACATTGATATTGACGCGGCATGTTCAAGCGGAACCTATATCCGTACATTGGCCGCCGACCTCGGAACACTCATGGGCGGGGGAGCGCACCTCAAGAATTTGCGGCGTACTTCAATTGGTCGTTTTACGGTTGCCGATGCAGTCACACTCGATGAACTGGGCGCGGGCGATTCAGAGCCGCATTCATATTTGCGCCCAGTACTCGAATGCGTGCGAGGCTTGACTCGACGTGACGCAGATGCCGATGTTCGCGCGGCCGTGGCAGTCGGCAAGGTGTTGCCGGCAACCTTGTTCGCCAGTCGCGGTCCGGCACCGTGGGCAGTCGTTGATGCCGAGGACCGTCTGATAGCGGTGTATGAGCCATTCAGTAATGACAAGGTGGGCCCAGATATGGCCCGACCGACGATTGTGCTGATTACTCCCGAAAGATGACGAGCACGACACCAAAAATCTAGTGGGCTGTGACCAAAGTTGGGATCAC
>CAMDER010000016.1 GCA_945896935.1 Bifidobacterium breve
ACTTTTCTCACAGTGGCCGTCGTATTGGGCGAGTACACGATTTCAGACGTGCTCTTGAAACGAACATTCCCATCGTTCATGGCGCAGTATCGACAAAGCGACCCCCGTGGAGGATACGCACTTGCGATCCTTGCATTGTTAGGCACCACGCTTCTTTTCGTCGCGATCGGCATTCTTTCTAAATCTCGTAGTACTCGACCACAACAAGTTTCACGTTCCCAAGAAAATGAGATTCTCGTATGACTTCGCTCAGCTTTACCGGCATTCGCAAGACCTTCGGCGCTACCGTCGCGCTTGAATCCTTCAATCTTGCGTTACAACCAGGTGAGTTGGTCAGTCTGCTCGGACCATCTGGTTGTGGCAAAACAACCGCACTGCGGATCGCTGCTGGATTTGAGATTCCAGATACCGGTGTCGTATCGCTCGCAGAAAGCATTATCACTGATACTCCAGCACATCGACGAAACATGGGAATGGTTTTCCAGAGCTACAGCCTCTTCCCTAATCTCACTGTTGCGCAGAACGTCGATTTTGGTTTACGAAATCGAAAAATAGAAAAAGCAAAGCGCAACTCTCGTGTTGGCGAAATGCTCGAGCTCGTTCAGTTAGGCGAACTTGGTAAGCGTTATCCTCATCAGCTTTCTGGTGGGCAGCAACAACGCGTTGCATTGGCTCGTGCATTGGCAGTTCAGCCCGAAGTTCTGCTTCTGGATGAACCGCTTTCAGCTCTTGACGCCAAAGTCCGCTCAACCTTGCGAGATGAAATTCGTCGTATCCAAACTGAGTTAAAAACGACCACACTTTTTGTGACCCACGACCAAGACGAAGCTCTCGCCATCAGTGACCGAATCGGCGTCATGTCAAATGGTCGACTCGAACAATTAGGAACTCCGGAAGATGTCTACTTACGACCAGCATCACCATTTGTTGCTCGCTTTGTCGGATCAATCAACGAACTCCCCAACATCAATGGCACTGGCAAGATTTTGGTGCGTCCAGAAGATGTCACGATCTCGGTTGACGAAAATGAATTGACGATGCGCGGAACCATCACACGTGTGACCTTTCAAGGTCCGGTCACGATCATCTCAGTTCGCGTTGACGTCGTTGATCAACTCGTGAATGTCCACGCGGCCAGCGGATCAATTCATACCGAAGTCGGCGATCGAGTTTCACTTGCCGTTGCACCAGGCCGCGGCATTGTTGAAGCTGCTTAGTACTTAAGAACTCAGCACGATCTGATCGCCCACTGCGTCAACAACTAGTGCGCTGTCCTCACCAACTTTGCCTTCAAGAATGAGGACCGAGGCACGATCGCCAATCTCACGCTGAATGACTCGCTTCAAAGGCCGGGCTCCAAAATCGAGATCGAATCCAACCGCGGCGAGTAATGCCACCGCTGCTGACGTGACCTCAAGAGTGATTCGACGAACCAACAGGCGCTCACGGAGTTTTTCAAGTTGAATCATCACGATGTGAGCCAGGTCTTCTTGCGTCAACGAGCGGAAGCGGATGATTTCATCAATGCGGTTGATGAACTCGGGCTTAAAGAATCTTTGCGGGTCACCTGGCAAGTTTGAGGTCATCACGATCACCACATTGGTGAAGTCGACCGTCCGGCCTTGACCATCGGTTAAACGACCGTCATCAAGCACTTGCAACAAGATATTGAAAACGTCGGGGTGAGCCTTCTCAATCTCGTCCAGTAGCACCACCGTGTAACCACGCCGGCGAACGGCTTCGGTCAATTGTCCACCTTCGTCGTACCCGACGTATCCAGGAGGCGCTCCGACTAAACGCGATACCGAGTGCTTCTCTGTGTACTCGCCCATGTCGATACGTACCATGGCTCGCTCGTCATCAAATAAGAACTCAGCAACTGCCCGTGCAAGTTCGGTCTTACCCACACCTGTTGGCCCGAGGAACAAGAACGAACCAATGGGCCTATTGGGATCAGACAAACCAGCGCGGCTACGACGAATTGCGTTTGAGACTGCGGTGACTGCCTGATCTTGCCCAATGACTCGCTTGTGCAACAACGCTTCAAGGTGGACCAACTTGGCCATTTCGCCCTCAAGAAGTCGCATGACTGGAACGCCCGTTGACTTGCTCACAACTTCAGCGATGTCTTCGGCGTCGACCTCTTCTTTCAACATGCGATTATCGGTCTGCAGAACATCAAGGTGCCCTGTTGCCTCGGTGATGCGCCGTTCAATCTCGGGGATTCGCCCATAGCTGATTTCGGACTTCTTCTGCAGATCGGTTTCGTATTCAACACCAATCTTCAACTGCTCAAGCTCTTCTTTCAGGTTTCGAATAGCACTGATGGCATCTTTTTCTTGCTGCCAGTGTTCGCGCATAATGCCAGCATCATTCTTGAGAAGTTTGAGTTCATCATCGATTGTTTCAAGCCGATCACGTGACGCCGAATCAGTTTCTTTGGCCAAGGCCAACTTTTCAATTTCGAGCTGCATAATGCGCCGTTCAACAACATCAATCTCCGTTGGAAGTGAGTCAATTTCAATACGCAATTTGCTGGCGGCTTCGTCAACTAAGTCAATGGCCTTGTCAGGAAGAAAACGACTCGTGATGTAGCGATCGGATAGAACTGCTGCGCTCACCAAAGCCGAGTCTTGAATGCGCACACCGTGGTGAACTTCGTAACGCTCTTTGAGGCCACGCAAAATAGCGATGGTGTCTTCAACACTTGGCTCGCCGACATACACCTGTTGGAATCGACGTTCAAGGGCCGGATCTTTTTCGACGTACTTGCGGTATTCGTCAAGAGTGGTCGCTCCAATCATGCGCAACTCACCTCGAGCCAACATGGGCTTAATCATGTTGCCGGCGTCCATGGCGCCTTCAGCACCACCTGCACCTACAATGGTGTGTAGCTCGTCAACAAAGGTGATCACTTCACCAGCAGCGTCGGTGATTTCTTTCAACACTGCCTTCAGACGTTCTTCGAATTCACCACGATATTTCGCACCCGCGACCAAACTTGCAATATCAAGTGAAATCAATCGCTTGTTCTTCAGACCTTCGGGCACGTCACCTTCGGCGATACGTCGTGCTAAACCTTCAACGATGGCTGTCTTGCCAACACCAGATTCACCAATCAGTACAGGGTTGTTCTTGGTGCGGCGACTCAATACCTGAATCACGCGCCGAATTTCATCATCGCGGCCAATGACCGGATCAATTTTTCCATCGCGGGCACGCTTGGTGAGATCTTGCCCGTACTTCTCGAGAGCCTGAAAATTCTCTTCTGGGTTTTGAGTCGTTACCCGATGACTTCCGCGTACATCGCGCAGAGCTTGCATGAGTTCTTCACTGCCAATGCCCAAACGACTATTCATCGCCAGCAATAGATGCTCAACCGAGAGATAATCGTCTTTGAAATCTTTTTGATACTTCTCAGCATTTTCAAAAACATTGCTCAGTTCGCGATTCATGCGGGGTTCATCGCTGCCGTAAGCCTTGGGCAACTTCGCAACTTTTTCATCGGCCGTGTTACGCACCATCAACGGAGCCTGACCCAACTTGGCGAGCACTGCTGGCACAACGGTGTCGTCTTGCCGCACTATGGCAGCGAGCAAGTGATCAGGGGTCAGTTCGGGGTTTGACAACGCCTTGGCCTGATCGACTGCAGCTGCAACTGCTTCTTGAGTTTTTAAGGTCCAATTTTTTGGGTTCAACGCCATGGCATATTCCTTATCACTTTTCTAGTCATTTGTTTTCGGTAGCAATCGTTTGTAGCCAGTGCACCGCTGGCGCAGTTAATTCGGTGGTCCGTTTGTAATCACGCACATCATCGGGCAGATTGCTCAATGCTTCAGCAAGTCGGGTCGCATCTTCTGGTCGATTCACGAGATGCGAAAGAGGTCGTACATACGACCGAATCGTGAACAACACACAATTTGTTTTTGGAAAGCGTCGAATGGTTTCGCGTTCAACGCGCAAGAACAATTGATCGCCAGTTGTTGGGTCTCCCAATGTCGGTATCTCGGGAGACTTTGCTGCGGTTCCGTCAACAGCTTGATACAACTCATCAGTATCAAGCACTCCCCAACCCGTTCGCCAGAAAGACTTTTGGGGTGACAGTCGTTGAAAGAACGAATCAATCGGATCCTGCAGTTGATCGTTGAGTTGATCGACTGGTGCATGCACCTCGCTCATCGTGAGACCCAATTTTGAATTGAGATCCCAGCGGTTGGGGAAACAGACACTGCCGCCCCCAAAAATTAAACGGCCATCTTGTTCAACAAGCAGCGCGAAATCTTCTTGTACAAGTCGGGCACACGTCACTAAAGGATGCTCGGCCCACTGGCCGTCGCTGCTGGGCTCAACAGCAAATCTTTCATTGCGATGATTATTCACAATGTCGCGACCATCGCGAGTAAACCAATCGGGCCATGTGGCCACTAGATGCTCAACCAAATTGATCAAGACTTCAGCAGCCTCGTCTTCGGTGTTTGGTTGAAAAGCGTTCGCAGTTGAAAAGTTCTTACTGAAAATCGAGTTCTTTGCATCCATCTCATGGTCATAGTCATCGCCGATTTCAATCCAGTGTGCAAGATCTAATGGACGAAGCGCCAGTCTCCAACGGAAGGCTCCGGCAAGATATGGCTGATAATCAGGTTGAATATTCATCAGTCAATGCCACTCAATCTCGTCGCAATACCGAATCAATATGACCAAAAACCGTGACCGCTTGGCGCAACGGCACAATGTTTGCCTGTGATGACGTATTCCCTATTCGCCCCTGAACAGCATTGATCGCTTGTGTTGCGAGTAGTCGCAATTGATCAACCTCGTTACGCAGGCGAATCACTTCTGCTTCGAGATACATCACTCGACGAATGCCTTCAACATTCATACCTTCGGCAGTGAGTTCGGCGATACGACGTAGCCGGGCAATATCTAATTCGCTGTAACGACGATTTCCACCTTGGGTGCGGGCCGGATGCAAGAGACCACGACGTTCATAGATACGCAACGTCTGCGGATGCATTCCGGCGCGTTGTGCAGCAACGGAAATGACATAGATGGCGTGTTCATTAGCTTGTTCACTCATGAATGCCTCACTGACTGTTGTTCGTGTTCTCTCTTGGGTTGATATGCGTGACTGATTCGAGATTTTCAATTGCCTGACGTTCTTCATCAGTTAATGAAGTTGGTACGACAACATTGACCGTGACGATGAGGTCACCATGGTGTTTTGTTGTTTCAATTCCGCGACCCTTGACACGGTGACGACTTCCACTTTGAGTTCCGGCCTTGATACGTAAGGTCACGTTGTCGCCGCTCAATGTTGGTACTTCGATATTGGCTCCGAGTGCCGCTTCGGTAAATGTCACTGGAACATTGACAGTGAGATTGTCACCATCGCGGCCAAATGTTGAACTCTTTCCAACCCGACAGACGATGAAGAGATCGCCGTTGGGTCCGCCACTGCGTCCAGGCGTTCCTTTTCCGGTTAGACGAATACGTGAACCATCAGAGACTCCGGCCGGAACTCGTACCTTGACTTCACGATTACGTTTCTCAATTCCACTTCCACGACAAACACCACATGGAGTTTCAATAATGCTTCCAGCGCCACCACAACCAGAGCATGGACTTGCGAATGAGAAAAAGCCCTGATTGTCGTCAACTTGTCCACGACCCCCGCACTGCGAACATGTCTTGCGATTGGTACCCGGACGTGCCCCAGAACCACTACATGTTTCGCAACGAGCGTCGCTGGTGAGATACACGCTCGTCGTTATACCAAGAACTGCGTCGTTGAAATCGAGGGTGAGATTCGCTTCTAAGTCGGAACCACGACGTGGTCCTACTCCACTGCTTGCGCCACCGCGCGCCCGACCGCCCGAAAACATGCGGAACATGTCTTCGAATGACCCCGAATCACCTCCGGTTGAGAAGCGCGTATTGCCCATGCCGCCGCCACCCATGGGTCCGAGTCGACGAACTTCGTCGTACTCGCGGCGTTTTGTCTCGTCGCTCAGCACATCATAGGCGATTGAAATTTCTTTAAAGCGTTCTTCGGCCGCGTCGTCACCTGGTTTGGCGTCGGGGTGATTTTCACGAGCCAGTTTTCGATACACCTTGGTGATTTCTTTAGCTTCTGCAGTTTGAGCCACACCCAGCACCGCGTAGTAATCCTTTTCGTACCACTCACGTTGTGCTGCCATGACTCACCTCCTCGAATTTTTTATTAGCCGCGAACTTTGACCATGGCTGGTCGGAGAACTCGACCTTTCCAGATGTATCCAGTTCGTAAAACATCAGTGACGACTGTGTTGCCATCGTCGTCACCGTCGCCCTCTTCGTGAATCACTGCATCGGCTTTCGCTGGATCAAAGGTTTGGCCATTGAGATCAAGAGCTTCTAACCCCTGCTTCTTCAATTCTGTTAATAACAGATTGAATAGTGGTTCAATTTCGGCAGGGTGAGCAACAAAGGCCGCTTCGCATGCATCAAGCACTGGCAATAACGATTCGGCAATGCGACCAGTTGCCCGATCGATGTCATCAGAAGTTTGCGCTGCCACACGCTTGCGATAATTCTCGAAGTCAGCCTGAAGTCGTTGCGCTATCTCACGGAACGAGTCTCGTTCAGCGAGAAGCGCTTCGACATCATGTTCAATAGTTACTTCAGCCTTTTCAATTGCGACGGCATCTTCGGCTTCGGTTGTTGGTGTGTCAACAACGTCTTCCTGTTCGTTTGTCATGACCGTGTACTCAGGCGTCGCCGTCGACGATTTCAGCGTCAACAATTTCGTCATCGTTGGTACCACCAGCAGCTTGGCCCGAAGCCGACGTACCGGAAGCATTCGAGTCGCGCGCTGCAGTTTCGTACAACTTCTGGCTGAAAGCCTGGCTTGCCGACATCAAGGCTTCGGTTGCTGCTTTCGTTGCGGCAATGTCGTTGCCTTCAAGAACAACCTTCAAAGCAGCAAGCGGCTCTTCAACAGCGGCTTTTTCTTCGGCAGTGACCTTGTCGCCTTGCTCACGCAAAACTTTTTCGGTCTGATACACCAATGAATCGGCGTTGTTACGAACTTCAGCCTCATCACGACGCTGACGATCTTCTTCAGCGTGGGCTTCGGCATCTTTCACCATTTGATTGATGTCGTCTTTTGACAACGTTGACTGACCACTAATCATCATCGACTGTTCTTTATTGGTTGCACGGTCTTTTGCACTCACGTGCACAATGCCGTTGGCGTCAATATCAAACGTCACTTCAATTTGTGGGATTCCCCGTGGAGCCGGTGGAAGGTCAACCAATTGGAACTTGCCAAGAGTCTTGTTGAACGAAGCCATTTCACGCTCACCCTGGATCACGTGAATTTCGACTGACGGTTGCATATCTTCGGCCGTTGTGAAAACTTCGGTGCGCTTGGTTGGAATGGTGGTGTTGCGCTCGATGAGCCTGGTCATCACGCCACCTTTGGTTTCAATACCAAGCGACAACGGAGTGACGTCGAGCAACAACACGTCTTTGACATCACCCTTCAACACGCCTGCTTGAACTGCAGCACCAATGGCGACAACTTCGTCGGGGTTCACGGTTTTGTTGGGCTCTTTGCCAGTGAGTGACATCACGAGTTCTTGCACGGCAGGCATACGAGTTGATCCGCCCACCATGATCACGTGATGAATCTGACCCTTGGTGAGTCCCGCATCTTTAATAGCCTGCTCGAAAGGAATGCGACAACGCTCGATGAGGTCGGCTGTCATTTCTTGGAACTTCGCACGCGTGAGGGTTTCGTCAAGGTGCAAAGGACCTTCGGGAGTTGCGGTGATGAACGGCAAGTTGATCTGCGTCTGCTGAACCTGGCTGAGTTCGATCTTGGCTTTTTCAGCAGCTTCCTTGAGACGCTGAGTTGCCATGCGATCATTGGCAAGATCGACACCATGGGCCGACTTGAACTGATTCACCAACCAGTCAATGACGCGCTGATCCCAGTCGTCTCCACCAAGAACGGTGTCACCGTGGGTGCTCTTCACTTCAAAGACGCCATCGCCAATTTCGAGAACTGACACGTCAAATGTTCCGCCACCGAGGTCGAACACCAAAATAGTTTCGTCTTCGTCGCCCTTGTCGAGGCCGTATGCCAAAGCAGCAGCGGTTGGCTCGTTGATAATACGAAGAACTTCAAGACCAGCAATCTGGCCGGCTTCTTTGGTGGCCGTACGTTGTGCGTCGTCGAAGTATGCGGGCACGGTGATGACTGCTTGAGTCACGGTGTCACCCAAGTACGCCTCGGCATCACGCTTGAGCTTCATCAAGGTACGGGCACTGATTTCTTGGGGCGAGTACTGCTTGCCATCAATGTCTTCACTGCGCCAGGTGGTGCCCATGTGGCGCTTGATCGAGCGGAAAGTGCGATCGGGGTTGGTGATCGCCTGACGCTTTGCCACCTCTCCGACGAGAACTTCGCCTGCTTTCGAGAAGGCCACAACCGAGGGGGTCGTGCGGGAACCTTCTGAGTTAGGGATAACGACTGGTTCGCCTGCTTCAAGAACTGAAACAACTGAGTTAGTAGTACCGAGGTCGATTCCGACTGCCTTAGCCATGATGTGTGCCTTTCGATATGTATTTGTGGGGGGTATGCGACGAATCTTGCGTCGCCATGTGTCAAGTTAGCCCCCAATTTGACAAGTCGCAACTCGAGGAATACCAATGTTGAGTCATAGTGACTTAAGTCCTTAGTCTTTCTGGTGGCAGGAATAGTCGGATATCCGACCATTCCTGCCACCAGAAGCACCAAGGAGATCTCGCTGAGGTGGTGTGGCACAATAACGAGATGAGCGCTCATGATCTAGTGATCCGCAATGCGTCCCTCGTCGATGGCACCGGTGCACCTCCCCGCCTGGCCGACGTTGCGGTCAGCGACGGAGTCATCACCGAAGTCGGTTCTCGCCTGTCCGGAACTGGTACCCGAGAAATTGATGCCGATGGACTGACCGTGACCCCAGGCTTTGTCGACATTCATACCCACTTTGATGGGCAAGCCACGTGGGACCCCATTTTGGCCCCATCAAGTATTCACGGAGTGACCTCGGTTGTGATGGGCAACTGTGGCGTCGGATTCGCCCCCGCCCGCCCGACTCCCGATCAACATGCCTGGCTCATCGGCATGCTCGAAGGCGTTGAAGACATCCCCGGCACCGCCTTAGCCGAAGGCTTGGCTTGGGACTGGGAAACCTTCCCCGACTACCTGAATGCACTTGATCGTCGTGAGTACGCAATTGATATTGCAACTCAAATTGCTCACGCCCCATTACGCGCGTACGTCATGGGCGAACGCGGCGCAGATCCGCTTGTTGCACCAACAGTTGATGAGTTAGCGCGCATGGCACTTATGGTCCGCGAGGGTATGCAAGCTGGTGCACTTGGCTTCACGACAAGTCGTACCTATGTCCATCGCACTAAGGCAGGTGCACCACTCGGCACGCGTTTTTCATCAGCCGACGAACTCTTGGCTTTGTGTACAGCAATGGCTGAAACCGGCAGCGGAGTTGTACAACTGATCTCTGACGCATATCTTTCTGCCGATAAAGATTTTGCAGTCGAAGAAATGAAACTGATGGAAGCCATGGCGCGCGCGACTGGCCGTCCACTCAGCATGACTGTGCAGCAACCCGAACCCCTTCCCGATCGTTGGCGTGAAGTGGGTGCCTGGGTTGATCAAGGTGTTTCGCAAGGATTACCGCTATCAACACAAGTTGCAGTGCGCCCTATTGGTGTGTTGCTCGGGTTGACCGCAACCGTCAATCCGTTATTGCCATGCCCAAGCTTTGTTGAAATCGCTGGTCGTCCACTCAAAGAAATCGTGGTGGCGTTGCGCGATCCCGAACGCAAGGCGCGCATCGTTGCCGAACACGCCATTGCGCTGGCACGCATTGAAGGAATGGCCGGCGAGATGTTTGGCGGCTTCCACAAGTTGTACCCCATGGAAAATCCAGTCAACTATGAACCAGCACCCCAAGATTCGGTGGCAGCACGCGCGGCTGCGCAGGGTCGTGGTGTTGTTGAGTTCGTCATTGATTTGCTGATTGAAGATGATGGCAATCGATTGTTGTACATGCCCCTGTTCAACTTTGCCCATGGCAACCTTGACGATATTCGTGAAATGTTGCTACGCAAGAACGCAGTCATTGGGCTCAGCGATGCTGGCGCACACTGTGGCGCAATCAGCGATGGAAGCGCCACGACGACTGCACTCGCGCTGTGGTCAAAAGATCGCACACGTGGCGAGAAATTGCCACTTGAATTCATGGTTAACCACATCACGCAACGCACTGCTCACCATGTTGGGCTTCTTGACCGTGGTGTGATTGCACCTGGTTACAAAGCAGACATCAACGTGATTGACATGTCGGTGCTCGGCACACCGCCGCCGCGCATTGTTCACGACTTACCAGCTGGTGGTCGTCGACTTATGCAGACTGCAACTGGATATCGCTACACCATCAAGAATGGAATCGTTTCTTTTGTCGATGGCGAACACACTGGCGCACTTAACGGAGCACTGATTCGTGGCGCACAATCGCGCCGCTAGTCAATAACTGTTTCGCCCGCGCGTACTTGACGAGCATAGGCACCATCGCGGGCCATCAATTCTTCGTGTGAGCCTTGCTCAACAATGCGGCCGTCATTGATCACAACAATGCGCGATGCATCGCGAATCGTCGACAAACGATGCGCAATCACAATGGCGGTTCGACCCTTGAGCGCATCATCAAGTGCATCTTGCACGAGTGCTTCGTTCTCATTGTCTAAATGGCTGGTTGCTTCATCCAAGATCATCATTGCCGGGTTCTTCAACAACAATCGAGCAATTGCCAAGCGCTGCTTTTCTCCACCCGACATGCGATATCCGCGATCGCCAACAATGGTTGCAAAGCCGTCTGGCAGTGCTGCAATTGTGTCGTAAATTCGTGCGGCCCGACACGCTTCTTCAATTTCTTCAGTCGTGGCATCGGGCTTGGCGTAACGCAAATTTGATTCCATGCTCTCGTGAAACAGATGTGGGTCTTGTGAAACAACACCGATTGCCGCACGCAATGAAGTCCCTGTTAAGTCGCGAACATCGTGTCCATCAATTTTCAGCGACCCTGCTGTTACGTCATACAAACGTGGCAACAACGATGCAAGTGTGCTCTTGCCCGAACCCGACGAACCAACAATCGCGATTGTTTCACCAGGTTCAATGACAAGTGAAATGTCGTGCAAGACATCAACATCAGGATCACCCGACGGAGCGCCTGGCATTTCAAGTGACGGAACCGAAACTTCACGAGCCGGCGGATAACGGAAAGTAACGTGATCAAATTCGATGTGGCCGCGTGGGTTCACAAGATCAATAGCGCCAGGCTTGTCAACAATTGAAACTGGTGCATCAAGCACTTCAAAGACCCGATCAAAGCTGACAAATGATGTCAACAGGTCGACACGTGCATTTGTGAGTCCAGTGAGTGGTTGGTACACCCGACCAACAAGTGTTGCCAAGGCCACCAATGTTCCCGGTGAAATATTTCCTGAGACAACTAGTTGCGCACCGATTCCATAGATCGCGACTGCGCCAAGAGCACCAACTAAACCAAGGGCAACAAAAAATACGCGGCCGTAGAGCGCCGACAGAATTCCGATGTCACGAACGCGTGCGGCGCGACCACTGAAAGCATCGACTTCACCTTGATGGCGACCGAACAACTTAACGAGCAGTGCGCCCGACACATTGAAGCGTTCATTCATCTGCGTGTTCATTTGGGCATTCAAACCCATTTGTTCACGAGCGATCGTCTGCAACTTCCGACCAACGCGCTTGGCCGGAATCACAAAGACCGGTAACACAATGAGAGACAACAGCGTGAGACGCCATTCAAGGGTGAACATTGCGCCCAAAGTCGTCACGAGCACAACAACGTTGCTCACAACACTTCCAAGCGTTGAGGTAACGGCCGACTGGGCACCGACAACATCGTTGTTGAGTCGACTAATGAGCGATCCGGTCTGAGTACGCGTGAAGAAAGCGACAGGCATTCGCTGAACCTTTTCAAACAACGCAACTCGTAAGTCGTAAATGAGACCTTCACCGATGCGAGCCGAATACCAACGTTGGGTAATGGCGAGAAATGCATCAAACAAGGCGGCCCCGACGGCCAACATTGCTAAGAACCAAATACGACTGCGATTATCTGAAGGAATTGCATCATCAATGATTGCTCGGAAAACGAAGGGCGGTACCAGACCGACCGCCGAGGCGAAAATGATTGACAATAGAAAACCGATAATTGCGGCCTTGTACGGACGAGCAAAAACCCACACTCGAGACATCGATGTCAGGTCGATTTTCTGACCCTTCACTGCGTCAGCATCTCCTGGCATCATCATGTGAGGTCCCATACGCATAATGGTGCAGGCTACCTTTGACCATATGGATCGTCGGGTGTGGCTAGGAATTCTTCCGATCGTCACTGCGGTCGCATGTAGTGACGGCGTTACACCCGAAACAGCATCCGAACCACCGAACATTGCTGCAGTGCGCGATTGGTCAACAACTTTGCAATGGGAAGACTGTGCGGGCGGACTTGAGTGCACAACTTTTGAAGTGCCATATGACTACGAGAATCCAAGTATCGGAACTTTCATACTTCCGGTGACGCGGCATTTGGCGAGTCAACAAAATGAACGCATCGGCACCTTGTTCATCAATCCAGGTGGGCCCGGTGCGGCGGCATTAGATTATGTCGCTTATGCCAACCAGATTTTTAGCAAGTCAATCATTGATCGATTCGACATCATTGCCTGGGATCCTCGAGGAGTAGGCCAGTCTGATCCTCATATTGATTGCGTTGACAACATGGACGACTACTTCGGTCTTGATCCATCTCCTGATGATGCAACTGAAACAAACCAGCTCGTCGCAGGGGCTGGTGTCTTCGCCTCCGCTTGTATGACTCGAAGCGGTGACTTTCTTCCATACGTGAGCACTGTCGATGCCGCCAGCGATATTGACGTTTTACGAAGAGCACTTAATGAAGACAAGATTTCATATCTGGGATTTTCATACGGCACACACCTTGGCGCAACGTGGGCGACGCTTTTTCCTGAGACGGTTCGTGCGGCGGTACTTGACGCTGCCGTTGACCCGACTAAGGGGTACGTCAATAATCTGTTGTTGCAGGCTGGTGGTTTTGAATCTTCACTCGATGCCTTCCTCACAAAATGCGACGAAACACAGTGTTCATTTATGAAGGTCGGTGAATCTGCAAAAGACGCGTTTGATCGCATCTTGCTTTCACTTGACCAAAACCCAATCTCCAACGATGGTGGTCGTGTGGCTACTAATCAGGGTGTAGCGCAAACCGGTATTGCAGGCGTACTTTACGGTGATTACCAATGGCCCCAACTTGAAAGTGCGCTCTCGGCCGCAGATCTTGGTGACGGACAACCCCTGTTAATTTTGTTTGACGAGTATTTCGGTCGAGACAGTAGCGGTCTCACCGATGACTCTCTTGATGCCTACTTCGGTATTTCCTGTATTGATCGAGACGAACAGATCACTCCCGATCAGGTGTTGAACTTAAAGAGCCGTCTTCAAGACATCGCCCCTCGAGTTGGAGCCGGATGGATTCAAGAAATGTTGATCTGCGCGAATTGGGATATTGCACCTAGCGGTGGTTTTGAAGTGAGTGCAGATACCGAGAATCGAATAGTCGTTGTTGGTAGCACCGGAGATGCCGCTACACCTCTCGAGGGCACTCGAAACATGGTGACCGCTCTTGGTCGGGCGCGTTTGGTGATCAGCCCACTTGAACAACACACCACGTACGGCAGCGATCAGTGTGTCACCGAAATCGTTGACGATTATTTACTCAACCTCAGCGACGGACCAAACATCATAACCTGTTAACGACTCGTACGACACTCGCTTTTCATCTATTCTGAAGAAGTGAAACGTTCTCTTTCCCCAGTAGTTGTTGTTTTCATCGCCTTTGGGTTTGTGGCGACCGCCTGCAGCAGTAGTTCAAACATCGAAGTTGTCAGCCAAGACACTTCAGTCAGTGATACTGCCACGTCTGATGCACCCGCATCTTCGGTTGTTGCTGCCACCGGGATGTATTCAACAGCAGACTTTGCGACACCAACTATTTCGTGGGACTCGTGTGGCGATGGTCTCGAGTGCGGCTATGTCGATGTGCCCATTGACTATTCAGATGTCAATTCACAGACCACTTCTCTATACGTCGTCAAACACTCGGCGACCGATACAAGCGCGCGAATTGGCTCGTTGCTCGTCAACCCAGGCGGACCAGGCTTTGGTGGTTCGTACCTTGCCGAATCTGCGGCCAACATTTATTCGCCAGCAATTCTCGATTCTTTCGACATCATTGGTTGGGACCCGCGCGGAACTGGACAATCAATTCCAGCGATTGACTGCACCGATGATTACGACTACTTCTTCGCATCAGGCGATATGACCCCCGACACCGAGCAAGAACGTGCCGACATCGTGGCGTCAGCGGAAGAATTTACGCAAGCTTGCTTTGACAACAATGGCGATCTCCTTCCATACATCGGCACCAATAATGTCGCCCGCGATATGGACATGATCCGCCGTGCACTTGGCGAGGAAAAAATCAGTTACTTCGGTTTTTCATACGGCAGCGAACTTGGCGCCGCATGGACAACAATGTTCCCCGACACAGTTCGGGCCGCAGTCTTAGACGGCGCTTCTGACCCCAATGCCGACGAATTGTTGGGTGTTTTGCAACAAAACAAAGGTTTTGAAGATTCAATCGTCACCTTTTTGTCCAAGTGTTCAGACGATTCCACTTGTGCTTTTAACAACAACGGGAATGCTGAAGGTGCGTTCGATGACTTGATGGCACAACTCGACGAAAATCCCATTCCAACGTCATCGGGTCGGCCAGATCTCACCCGGGGCATGGCATTAACTGCAGTTGCCCAAGCCATGTATTCCGATTCATACTGGAGCACTCTTGAAAGCGCACTTGCATCTGCACAAGATGGCGACGGTGTTGACTTGCTCTCACTGTACGACGATTATTTCCAGCGACGGTCAGACGGGACCTACGGCAATGAACTTGAGGCCTTCGTCAATATTTTGTGTGCCGACTCACCTGAACGCAAAACGATTGAAGAAGCCGACGCGCTCATACCGCAGTATCAAGCGAACGCACCGCGGTTCTCTCCTGGCACTACTGGTGATTACACCTGTACGTTTTGGCCCAAGGCAATTGATCCGCGAATCAAAATCACTGGCATTGGCGCTGGACCCATTGTTGTTATCGGTACAACCGGCGATGCCGCTACACCACTTGCCAGCACGCGCAATATGGTCAAAGCACTTGAACAAGGTCGCTTAATCGTGGTCACCGCCGAACAACACACCGGATACAACGTCAACTCATGTGTCAACGACGCGGTCGATAATTACCTGATCGGCTTACAAGCACCCGACAACGAACTCGACTGCTGATATCTCTGGCGGAAGAGGTGGGATTTGAACCCACGGACGCTTGCACGTCGCACGCTTTCGAGGCGTGTCCCTTAGGCCACTCGGGCACCCTTCCGATATCCGAGGTTATCGGCGTGAGGCAAAGAACTGCTCGAGCAAAGCCGCCGATTCAGCCGCCAAAACATTGTGCGTCACCGGAAAATTGTGATTCAAGCGCGGATCGGCTGACACGTTGTACAAACTTGCTGTTGCCCCACCCTTGAGGTCGGCGGCTCCGTACACAAGCGAGCCGATTCGTGAGTTCAATAATGCTCCTGCACACATCACACACGGCTCAAGCGTGACAACCAACGTGCAATCATCAAGCCGCCAGCGACCCAATACTCGAGCCGCATCCTGCAATGCCAAAACTTCGGCGTGGGCAGTGGGGTCTTGCAAATTTTCGCGTTCGTTATGGCGCGCCGCAATAATTTTCCCGTCGTGCAAAACAACTGCACCAACGGGGACATCGTCGTGGGTCAGTGCATCACGCGCCTGATCAAGCGCCGCATTCATTGCCTCGATGTAACTCTCGTTGACTGGCATGGCGGAAGGGGTGGGATTCGAACCCACGGAGGCTTGCACCTCACACGCTTTCCAAGCGTGCCGATTCGGCCGCTCTCGCACCCTTCCAAGGTGACAACATCGGGTTCCTGCCAGGTGTGGTGGCGGCCAGGCGATCTGCGGCACACGAGCGAATCCGCTGAAGGCTGCTACCTTCCGGTCCTGACCTGATTCACGGGAACCCGTTGCACAGGACCCGACCGTCACCACACTCGACAGGAGCCAAATGTTGCACGGGCAAGACTACCTGCCTCGGGACCGAGCGAGACCAGCAGCTTTTTCAGCCAGTCGTGGGATTCCGAGGTCGGCGCAAAAATCTGCGAACTCGGGAGTCGGTCCATTCCAGTGCCAGTCATCAACCTTGCCAACTGGGACATCGTTGACCGTCGTGGCAATGCGACGAAAGAGGTAAGCCAAGTCGCGATTTTCGCTGAGAACTGCGGCCAACTTTGCTGCGCCACGTAGGCCGGGAACATCCCATTGACCAGCCGCATCAGGAATATCTTCAATACGTCCATATCGCGCCAAAACCGACGCCGCCGATTTTGCACCCCAACCCGTGAGGCCTGGAAATCCATCGGCGGTGTCACCAACGAGTCCGAGATAATCCGCGATACCCGAAGGCGGTACTCCAAATTTTTCCAGCACGGCCGCTTCATCAACTAAACCGTTTTCACCCTTACCCATTTTGCGACGATCAATCTGCACAACTCGTGTGCCCTTCACACACTGACCAAGATCTTTATCAGGACTCAAGATCTGCACTTGTGTCACGCGAGCGTCTGCCTCAGCGATTGCGGCTGCCGAAGATAGAGCATCATCGGCTTCGTATTCGACCATGGGCCACACCGTGATTCCCATTGATCGCAAGGCTTCTTCCATGATCGGGATCTGTCCCAAGATTTCGGGCTCCATACCTTCACTGGTTTTGTAGCCAGCCCACAGGTCATTGCGGAAACTTTCAATCACGTGATCACTAGCTACACCGATATATGTGGCGCCTTCGGTGAGCAATTGCATTGTCGAATTCAAGACACCAATCGTCGCGGCATTAGGCGCGGGCGTCGAAGAGCGAACTGCTTGGCCATAGTGCTGGCGATATAACTCATAGGTTCCATCAACAAGATGAACGATCATGTCAAAACTTCCGTTGTATTTACTTCCATTGTGCCCATTGACCAAAAGCGTAGCCCTGTGATGAACAGACTTTTCCTCCGATGTCGGTCACAATGGTGAAGTGAGTAAACCCCACGACCCCGCCATGCGACCGCTCCTACGGGGCTGGTCGCATTTGGTCTCGTTCCCGATCATGGTTGTGCTCGGCACTGTTTTATTGATCGTGGTCAATTTGCCTTTTAACTTGCTGTTATCGCTGCTCTTATATGTGGTCGGAACTGCGACGATGTTTGGTGTCTCCGCGCTCTATCACCGCGTGCCGTGGAGGCCCAAAGCCAAAGCACTCATGCAACGCTTCGATCATTCGGCGATATTCCTCGCGATTGCTGGTGGCTACACGCCGGTTGCGGTGCTGTGTCTTGATGGTTGGACCCGATGGGCGGTTCTTGTTGGTGTCTGGGGCGGATCCGTCATTGGCATCGCCATTCATTGGTTACCCAAAGTGCCCACGATTTGGCACGGCGCGAGTTACATGATTGTTAGTTGGTCGGCCATTGTCACCTTGCCGGCGTTGTGGCGTGGACTTGGCCATCTAGGTTTTGCACTCATTTTGTCGGGCGGTGTGTGTTACACCATCGGCGCAATTGCGTTAGCAACGAAACGACCTAATCCGTGGCCCAAGGTTTTTGGTTTCCACGAGATTTTTCATGCGTTCACTGTGGTTGCTGCTGGCTTACAGTTCGCGGCCATCGCCGGAATTGTTGCCCCGCGCCTCGCCGCTTGAGAACTCACTTTTCCGATAGTTCATCTTCAAGTTCGCGGATGTACTCCTCTAAACCTTCACGAGATTTTTCACGTTCAACGACAGCCCTCACCGCAACCTGCAGCATTTCCGATAAGGGAAGGTCTCGGCTCGCAGCCGCTTCCAGCAAATCATCGGGCAGAAAAACTTCAACGTTCGGCACAGAGGTGACCTTACTCCCAGAAATTTCGGTCTGGAAATTCCCAGTTCGTCAAGGGATTGTTAAGAAGGGGTCCAGTCGGTTGAGGAGGGCGATCCCATGACCGATAGACACCCGTGTTTAATCGGTCCGCGCCCAAAGAATCAGCAGTCCTCAAAGAGTCGACCGCCCCAGACGTCTCAACTAAGGCTCGGGTAGCCGAACAGTCACATAACGATGACGACGGGCCGGTCGTCCAAATGGTCACCTCGCTCGTGAGCCAGGGGCTTCGCGACAGAGCATCTGACATTCACGTCGAACCCCTCAACGATGTCTTGCGTATTCGTTATCGCATTGATGGCAACTTGGTTGAAGCACAAACGCTTCCACTGCACATGCACTCAAGTTTGGTGAGCCGCCTCAAGATCATGGCTGGTATGAATATCGTCGAGCGCCGCCGACCACAAGACGGCCAGTTCTCAACAACGGTTGACGGCCGCGAAGTCGATGTACGCGTCGCCACTGTCTCAACTGTCTTCGGCGAAAAACTCGTGATGCGACTTCTTGACAAGCGTCGTTCAACAATTGGACTCAGCGAACTCGGAATGCCCAAGGACACTCACGAAATGTATTCGCAAATGGTGCGCTCGCCTTTTGGCATGGTGATTTGTGCTGGCCCCACTGGTGCTGGCAAAACCACCACTCTGTACGCATCACTCATGGAGATCAATGACATTGGCAAGAATGTCACGACTATTGAAGACCCCGTTGAATATGTGTTCCCCGGAATCAACCAAGTTCAAACCAACGAACAAGCTGGTCTCACATTTGCGACCGGGCTACGTGCGTTGTTACGTCAAGATCCCGACGTCATCTTGGTTGGTGAAATCCGCGATGCCGACACCGCTCGCATCGCTGTCCAATCTGCATTGACTGGTCACTTTGTTTTGTCATCACTCCACGGCACCGATGCAGCCGCTGCTCTGCATCGCCTGCTTGACATGGGCATTGAAGCATTCCTCATTGCTTCATCAGTGATGGGTGTGATTGGTCAACGCTTGTTACGCCGCATTTGCGATTCATGCAAACAGCCCTACGAACCAAACTCCGAAGAAATGGCTTTGTTTCAGCACCATCTTCCCAACAGTGACAAAACACTTTTCTTTCATGGTGCTGGTTGTAATGACTGCTCACAAACTGGATATCGCGATCGCATCGGTGTTTATGAGTTGCTCAAGATTTCACCGGCGATTCGTCAACTCGTTGTCGAACATGCCACGACCGAACGAGTGCGTCAATGTGCAATTGGTGAAGGTATGCGCCCGATGATTGCTGAGGCCGTCAACTTGGTTGATGGTGATATCACCACAGTCGCTGAAGTCATCAGAACTCTCTACGTGGCCTGATTGGACTTCTGATGCCTAGGTTCGCTTACAGCGCAATAAACAACGAAGGAGTCACCGTTGAAGGTGACACCAAAGCCGACAGCATCGGCGATGCACGAGCT
>CAMDER010000017.1 GCA_945896935.1 Bifidobacterium breve
GATGGGGCTTGCATCTTTTTGAATCGACCCGGTTTTGAAGGTGGAGCTGGATGTGCATTCCACATCGCAGCAACCGAAGCCGGAGAACGGCCACTCGATTGGAAGCCCAATGTGTGTTGGCAACTTCCGTTACGTCTTGAGTATCACACCGATACCAATGGTTGGGTCAACACCGTTGTGCGTGAATGGAAGCGCCGCGATTGGGGCGACGGCGGCAGCGATTTACATTGGTGGTGCACCGATAACTCCGACGCGTTCGTCGGCAAAGAACCGGTCTACAAGTACCTCAAAGAAGAAATCATTGAGTCAGTTGGCGCAAAGGTCTACGAACTTTTGGTTGAAGCCCTCGAGCGCCCGACTGCAGTGACTCTTCCCCACCCGGTCTTGACGGTGAAGAAGAGTAAATAACTAGTTGGCCTTCTTGAAGGCTTTCTTGCGGTCTTCAGGGTTGAGGTAACGCTTACGAACGCGAATCGCTTTCGGCGTCACTTCGACGAGTTCGTCATCGCCAATCCATTCAATCGCTGTTTCAAGCGTGTGAATTCGAGGAGCCGCAAGCTTGACACCATCGTCGTGACTGTGAGTACGGATGTTGTTCTTTTCCTTGGCGCGTACTGCGTTGACGACCATTTCGTCGCCACGAGTACTTTCACCCACAACCATTCCTTCGTACGTCTTCCCACCTGGTTCGACAAAAAGTTCTCCACGAAGTTGCAGGTTGTCTAACGCATAGGCAGTAATCATTCCTTCGCGGTCGGCAATCATTGCTCCGCCCAGACGATGAGGAAGCTCGCCGCACCACGGCATCCAACCAGCGTGGTTTTGGTGCAACATCGCGGTTCCGCGAGTTGTGGTCATCAAGAGTGACCGGAAACCAATGAGACCACGACTTGGACACTCAAAGGTGATGACCGAACGGCCGGGGTCGCCTGAGCGTAAATCGGTGACTCGACCCTTACGTGGGGCCAAGGCCTGAGTTACTGCACCGACATATTCGTCGGGAACGTCACAGACACCCCGTTCGAGAGGTTCGAATTTTTTGCCATTGACTTCTTTGGTAATAACTTCGGGGCGGCTGACTTGGAGTTCAAAGCCTTCACGTCGCATCCCTTCAATCAACACGGCTAACTGCAATTCACCACGGCCAGCAACTTCCATCACGTCAGCCGAATCAGTTTCGTGCAACTTAATGGAAACGTTTCCAAGTATTTCTTTACGCAGGCGGTCAATCAAGTGGCGGCTGGTGAGGTACTTGCCGTCACGGCCAGCAAATGGCGATGTGTTCACGCCAAAGGTCATACGAAGCACCGGTTCGTCAACGGTGAGTCGAGGAAGCGCTACCGGAGTTTCAGCAGACGCAATGGTGTCACCAATTTCGACTTCTGGGAAGCCAGCAACAACGAAAAGGTCGCCAGCACGTAGTTCATCAACTTCGACTCGACTGACGCCCATGTAAGCCATCAATTGTGAGAGACGACGCTTCAGAGGCGGTAGTCCTTCGGCAAACTCTTCTTCAAGCAGCGCGACGTTTTCGCCTTTACGCATCACGCCTTGATAGATACGTCCAATTGCTAAACGACCGAGGTATTCAGAGGCGTCAAGGTTGGTAACGAGTGCCTGCAACGGCGCAGTCGCATCGCCGCCCGGTGCTGGAATACGTTCAAGAATGGTGTCAAGCAAAGCCGAAAGGTCGGCGTCAGGTGCTGGCATTCCGAGACCAACCATGGTTCGGCCTTCACGAGCAACTGCTGAAACTACGGAGAAGTCAATGTGGTGGTCATCGGCTTCAAGGTCGATGAACAACTGATATACCTCGTCGAGAACTTCTTCAGCCCGAGCATCACCGCGGTCAACCTTGTTGATGACCACAATGGCGGGCAGATTCAAGGAGAGAGCCTTTTGTAGAACATAACGAGTTTGCGGAAGAGGGCCTTCGGCGGCATCAACGAGCAACAAAATACCGTCGACCATCGTGAGAGCTCGCTCGACTTCTCCACCAAAGTCAGCGTGACCAGGCGTGTCCACCAAGTTGATCTTGGTGTCCTTGTAGATCACCGAAGCGGCTTTAGCCAAAATGGTGATACCCCGCTCACGTTCTTGATCATTTGAGTCCATGACACGATCGACCACCGCTTGGTGAGCAGCAAATGTTCCGGTGGCCCGCAACAGAGCGTCCACGAGAGTTGTTTTTCCATGGTCAACGTGCGCGACTAACGCGACATTACGTAGTTGTGTATACATATCAGTTGTGGACGACCGGCTTAAGCCAGGTCGTCTCCCTCGTCCTCAGCCTCAATCTCGTCTTCATCGTCAAAGACGACTCCGTACTTTTCGGCTAAGGCCGCGTACTCATCATCTTGAGAACGCGGTTGCGACTCTCCGCCCCCAAGGCCGAGATCCAAGGCGCTGGGGCCTGCTTGCTTCAATTTTCTCGCTTCTTCGAAACGACGGTGACGACCCTTTTTCACGGCAGGGCTCCGAACTTGTGAGGGGGGTAGGCGATGGTTACGAAAGTGGGTGGTACCGGCCTGAAAACAAGACGCACCGACTCAAATTCGGCCAAGTCACATGACTGCTCACACGACAGGGCGACAAGAGTGTAGGACTAAATGACCTAGATATGTGGGAACTTCAGGCTCTTTCGTGGTTTTTCAGTGTGCCATCGGTAGCCCAACACCCGAGAAATCAAGACGATCCGTCAATTTTGCCCCCATTTAAGCCAATGAGTCACTCAGCGGGCAGGGCCGAGATCATTTTGAGACCGCCCTTGCCATCAAAGGACAGGCCAGCCCGACCGTGCAACAAATCATCAAGCTGTTCACCAATCAGGTCGTGACGCCAGCCAGTTGATAACCGGGCATCATCGTCTTTGCGCAAAAACGCCTCAATGTCAGAGCGAGTGGCCAACAAGGCGGTATCGACATGCTCGAGTCGAGCGACTTCGCTGATCCAAGCTGAAATAAGGGTGATCGCCGGACGTAAATGGCGGTCAACTTCTTCGCCATCGTTCGTCGAGATCTCCACTGGGTTCTCTTTGCCCCGAGCGACGGCGGCCAAAATTTCTTGGCCAATGGTTCCCCTCGTGTGGCGATCGTCAACGCCTCGGGCTTGAGACAGGTCCCCCAAGTTGGTGGGCTCGCGTTGAGCAATTCCCTGGAGGGCTAAATCAGGCAGTACTTGACGAGGCGGAATGTCACTGGCCATGGCGCGCCGTTCGCGCCATTCGGCAAGGGCCGCCAAAACTCCGCGCGTTCGGGGTTTGAGCGCCCGAACATCTTTCTGTTTTTGCCAAGCATCGGCCGGATTTCCTGGCCCCACTTTGCGATTGCGCAATTCTTCACAGGCATCAATCGCCCATGACAATCGATTGCGTTCTTCTAGTTTGGACGTGAGCAGGTCATGAATTTCTAGAAGATGTTCAACATCAGATGCGGCATACGTTTTCTGCCCATCACTGAGTGGTCGACGTAGCCAATCAGTTAGTCGGTCGCCCTTGGGCAAAACAAGTTTGAGCTCTGAATTAACTAGTGAAGCTAGCGATGGAGTTGAGTATCCAAGGAAACCCGCGGCGATTTGGGTATCAAATATCTTCTCAGGAATTGTGCCCATCGCGTGCGACATCACATCAAGATCTTGCTGAGCGGCGTGTAACACGATCAGATGATTCGTGCCGAAGATACGTTTAAGTTTCGCGGCATCGCACGCAAGTGGATCAACGATCGCAAGACCATCGAGCCATGCCAATTGAATAAGTGCTAAGCGCGGGAAATAAGTTTTCTCTCGATGAAATTCGGTATCAAGTGCAACGCGATCGTGAGATTGCAATCGGTCAAGCAATTCATCAAGGGCTTGATTATCGGCAATCCATTCATAACTCACACGGTCAACACTCACTTGGGTTGACTTCCCTCAACTACCTCGTGACCTTGCATGAGCCAACCTACGGTTCCTCCAGCAATGTTGATGACGCTCAGAGATTTCTGCGATAAATAGTCACAGGCGTTGGCACTACGTCCACCGACCTTGCAAATCACATAGGTGACGCCACCTTGTGGATTACGAAACTCTTCCACTCGTTGTGGAACTTCATTTAGCGGGATATGAATCGCTCCAGGTACATGTCCGCCGACGTATTCATCGGTTTCGCGAACATCGATGAGGAACGTGTCTTGGTTGAACAATTCGGCGAATTCGGTGATTGAGATTTCTGAAAACTGCGACGACATGGATTCAAACTAGCCTTTTGTTCGGCGAAAGTTCGCAAAATCATCAGGCGAATTGATGTTGATCAGATGCGATTCAGCGATCACGACGCGATGACGTCGGAGCCCCAGCCATGCCTTCATGACTGAACGCTGATTGTCGACAAACTGTTGATTCAAGACTGGTCGCGAGGTCTCGACCCTCCAAACCGCACAAAGCGGTTGAGCACCATTTTCTTTTGGATCGTGTTCGCTGTGGGCGTAGAACACGTCAGGCTGTTCTTCGTAGCTGTGGGTATTGGCATCTATTAAGGCAGCTATGTCGGCGTGAGCGAGTGCTACTAAGTCAACGGCCACAATCAGAGCGATGCCGTTTTGCGCATGTTGCATGGCGGCGAGGATTCCGGAAAGTGGACCCTGATCTTGATCCTCATCTTGAATGACTGGCCAGCGCATGTCTTGAAGTTTTTTGGAACGCGCTCCGGCTATGAAAACCCCCTGGGGGCAAAAAGGTTCGAGCAGCTCGCATTGATGTTCGATCGCAGTGTGATGATCAACCGCTAAGAGCGCTTTATCAGAACCCATGCGACTGCTGTGTCCCCCGGCCAACACGTAACCGCGAATGTCAGTCATACGCAATCGCAGTCAGTTTTGGCTTATTGATGAACAGCGAGAAATTCGCGAGGAATTCCAGCAGGATCAAGTTGCAGGAGGAATAAATGACATCGCTCAGCTTCGTCTGCTTCACCAATCGCCTCAGCCAATTTTTGCAATCCCAACAAGCACCGCAAGAACCCATGATTTGATTCTTGGTTCCATCTGACATAACCCGAACCGCGCCAGCCATTTTGGCGCAAAGTGTCGAGTCCGCGGTGATAGCCAATTCGGTAGTACGAATATCGTTCAAGATCGTCTCGACCCAAATCGCCAATATTGGCCCAAGAGATGAGCGACCGTGGATGGTGACTGACAACGACTCCTACGGCTTCGCGTCGTGACTCAGGGGCCACTGCCAGAGCCTGCGACAATTCGTGACGGATTGCTGGATCCTCAAGTGGGATCACCGTTGTCGGCGGTCCTTGCGGGGTCAAACTAATGGGATTTTGCGAGGCTGGTGTTGGACTTGACATGAGGTCAGAGTATCGCCCCATGCACTGGTATGCCCGACGGTGATGCGACGAGTTGAATAGTCTGACGATATGACCAGCCTCGTTTCAATCGGTGTGTGGGCTCTTGATGAAGCCCAGTTAAAGAACTTCACAACTTATGGCGCTCTGTTGCCCATCGTTATCGGACTGATTATTTTCAAGTTCGCGGTGAGCGCAATGGTTCGATCAATCGTTTTAATTGTTGCTCTTGCTCTAGGAGTACTCATTTACAGTCAACGTTCAGAAATTTCAGACTGTGTCGATAATGCAAAAGCAAACGTTGAATCGTCGCTTGGCAAAGTGCAATGCAAAGTACTTGGACTCAACATCGATCTCGATCTTCAAGACCAGGTTCCCTGAATAACCCGGCGCACTAGTGGTTGAATAAGAAGTTCAACGAAGTCATCAGGTGAGGCTGAATGGGCATTGTGATGCGCTCCCTCAATTTTGATTGAGCGACAATCATCAAGATTGCCCAGAAGTTCGGCACTGGCCTGTAGATGCGGTTTTGACTTTGACCCAAATCCAGCTATCAGCGGACCTTGTACGAGTTCGATGTCCCAAGGTCTTATACGCCGGATATCACCTAGTTCACCAACGAGTGCCTCGCCTTCGGAACGTCGTTGCTTCTTTGTTGAATCTGGAAGTGCTTCCCAGCGACGATGACCGATGAACCGTCGCATAAAAGTTTCCGCGGCGTATTCCGGGTCATCTGCAGCGGCAACTGCGGCGCTTCCGCCCGAGTCTTTGGGCCACCATGGTTCCCAACTCATGGGGCTTTCGTAAATCACCAGTCCGGCGATCGAGCCAACAAACCGTTGGGCATACGCCAACGCCACGACTCCTCCAAAACTGTGTCCAACTAATATCACTTTCTGATTCGCGGCGAATTGCCCGATGATTTCGTCGAGGTCGCTTACTTGTTCATCGACAGAAAATGTTCCACGTTGTTCTACCGATTTTCCGTATCCACGACGATCAAAAGTAACAACCTGGCTGGACGTGCTCAACAAACGTGCCATTCTCGCGAAGGCAGCCTGGCGGTCCATACTTCCGTGAATCAAAACGATCACCGGAGAATCAGTATTTTGTTCGAGACGATTGTCGTGAAGTCGAACGCTCTCAATTACCTGACTCCGACCCATATAAGTACATCTTTGCACGCGTATCCTGATGAGTGATGGAAGTACTACTGATTCGACACGCCATTCCTATTCGACGCGAACTTGAGACTGGTATCGCCGACCCCGAGTTAGCCACCGAGGGACTCAAACAAGCCGACTTGATGGCCCATTATTTGGCCTCTGAAAAGCTTCATGCTATTTATGCAAGTCCGATGCAACGAGCGCAACAGACGGCTAGTCCCTTGGCAGTAGTTCAAGGACTCTCCATCACAACTGTTGATGGTGTGGCTGAATACGACAAAAATAGCAATCAATATGTTCCCGTTGAAGAACTCAAGGCTAAAAATGATCCCCGGTGGCAAGAAATGTTGCGCGGTGAATGGACTTCAACAGATGAAACAGAAGATGAGTTCATCCAAAGAACTGTCAGTTCAATTGAGGAAATCATTGCGAACCATGCATCGCAGCGAGTTGCGATTGTGTGTCATGGTGGCGTCATCAACGCCTACATTTGCCATGTCTTAGGGCTTGAAAACCAACGAGGCTTCTTTTATCCCAACTACACATCAATTCACCGCATCGCCGCAGCAGGCAGTGGAGAACGAAGCATTGTGACGCTCAATGAGACATCACACTTGCGTGGATCGGGCTTGCCGATTGGGTTATTTCAGAAATAGTTGTTGAATCAAGGAGAACGGAGATGACGCCAATGAACAAAGAATCTGATTTATCAGTTGACGGTCTCATGCGTCACCTCAATGCCTCGGTCTCGCCCGCTCATTCAGTTGAATACTCAGCTACTCGTCTTCGGGAAGCGGGGTTGATCGAAACTTCTTTAGCCCGTCTCAACGAGGGTTTACCAGCCGCAGGTTTTATTGCCGATGCTGGGCTTCTTCTAGCCTGGAGGCTCCCCCAGCAAAAAGTTCGTCAGTTCCGCATCGTTGGAGCGCATACCGATTCGCCGTGTTTGAAAGTGAAACCGCTCCCCGATTCGGGATCGTTTAACTGGAAGCAAATTGGCGTTGAGGTGTACGGCGGAATTTTGAACAATTCGTGGCTCGACCGCGACCTCGGTTTGGCCGGACGGGTCGTGCTGACCGATGGCACCGTCAAGAACGTTCGTGTCGATCAAGCCATCGCCCGCATTCCGCAGTTGGCGATCCATCTTGATCGTGAAGTCAATGATCGAGGACTTGTTCTCGATCGGCAAGTTCATCTCGCTCCGATCTGGGGGCTTGGGCAATATCAACCAGGTGAGTTTGCCGAATTCATCGCCGAGCAAATTTCATCATCGGTAAATGACATTTCTTTTTGGGACATTGCTCTTTTTGATCTGACTCCCGCTTCGTTACTCGGTCATGACCAGTCTTTGCTGACGAGCGGTCGGTTAGACAATCAAGTCTCTTGTTGGGCAGCAACCGAGGGCTTGATCGCTGCAAGTGCGAGCGAACAATCATTCAATACAGCATCAGTGATTGCCCTGTTTGACCACGAGGAAGTCGGTTCTGAAAGCACCCACGGGGCTTCGGGCCCCCGTTTGGCTTGGTTGCTCGAGGCTTTGCACGGCAGCACCCGTACTGAATTTCATGAAGCACTCTCTCGATCACATTGCATCTCGGCAGATAATGCGCACGCCATTCATCCCAATTATCCAGACCGCCATGAACCTGCCCATCGACCCACGCCAAATTTGGGACCTGTTTTGAAAGTCAACGCCAATCAGCGATACGCAACGAGCGCTGAGTCGGCAGCCGTTTTCTTGCAGACTTGTGATCGTGCGGGCGTGCCGCATCAGGTGTTCGTAAGTAAAAACAGCATGCCCTGTGGAACAACGATTGGACCGATTACTTCAACTCAACTTGGTATTCCCACTGTCGATGTCGGTGTGGCACAACTTTCAATGCATTCAGCTCGCGAACTCTGCGGTGCTAAAGATCCAGCAATGCTGGCAAAAGTTATCGCTCAATATTTCGCCGTGTGACCCGATTTGGTTTGGGCCTCATCGAACAATTTTTGTAATTGTTCGTGTAGCTGAGCAGTCACTTGTTTGACTGCCGAACGTGGCATACGTCCATCAACAAATGCAGGAACGGGAATCGGCTTGCCAATAATGACGACAAGTTTTCTCGGATAAATAAATCTTGCGCCTTTGCCCATGACTCGCTCACTACCACCGATGCCGACGGGAATAATTGGAACACCCGCCTTGCAGGCCACATATGCCGCTCCATCCATTAATGGTTGAACAATTGCACCTGACTTGCGCTCGCCCTCAGGGAACAGCACTAATGGTTCACCTGATTTGAGAACTTGAATAGCCCGCAGAATCGCTTCTCGATCGGCACTTCCACGGGTGACTGGGAATGCTCCAAGTGCGGAGACTATCCAATTCAGCGGTTGGTTTTTCCACATCGAGTCCTTGCCCATAAAACGCATCCGACGACGGGTGCAACCAGATGCAATGGGCGTATCAACGTAGCTGCGGTGAATCGGCGCCAAAATAAATGGACCTACAGTTGGAATATTTTCTTGACCACTGACATTCATTCGACAATAGATTCGACAAATTGCTACGACAAGAAACCGAATAAATTGATAGAAGAAACGGCTACCTAAGTCGTTGCCGGCCAACTTTGAGTCAACAGCACTCATTTTATTCGATCCGAAACTAAGGCCACGATTGAATTCACAATTTCGTCAATCGCCCGATTGCTTGTATCAACCAGAACAGAGTCTGCCGACTCTTGCAGCGGACTATCTGCTCGAGTTGAGTCTTTCAAATCTCTTTCGGCGATTGAACGCTCAATTTCATCGATGTTTCCCCCTGCCTCAGATACCCGCCGCTCGGCTCGCACGCGAGGCGATGCAGTCAAATACACCTTGAGAACCGCATCTGGAAACACGACAGTTCCAATATCACGACCCTCAATAACGCCTCCGCTATTTAGGTGACTCCATTCTCGCTGACGATCGCGCATATTTGATCGAACCCGAGGGTTGGCAGCCACAGTACTCACGGCGTTTGTCACTGCGATTGATCGAATATCTGCAGTCACGTTAATGCCGTTGGCGAAGACAGATCCGTTCTCCATAACAAGATCCATAGTCTCGGCTATTGAACTTACGCCAGCCTCGTCGTGCACATCAGTTCCCGAACTTAAAGCCAAACTCGTGACCGCACGGAACATTGCTCCGGTATCGAGATACTTCAATTTCAAGGCATTGGCAAGCGCTTTCGCGACAGTTGACTTACCAGCACCAGCCGGACCATCAATTGCTACGACAAGGTCTTGAGTCATCGGTGATTCACCAACTTGTTCCAACTGGTCGACCTTCGTCGTAACCAGCAGAGCCTTGAATTCCAACGACCGCACATTCGCGGAATTCGCCGACAGTTGCTGCGCCGGCGTAGGTGAATGAACTGCGAACTCCGGCAACAATCTGATCGATGATGTCTTCGACGCCAGGACGTTCTGGGTCGAGATACATGCGTGAAGTTGAAATCCCTTCTTCAAACAATTCTTTGCGAGCGCGATCGAACAAACCTTCGCGACGGGTGCGATTTCGTACGGCGCGGTTGGAGGCCATTCCGAAGTTTTCTTTATACAAACGACCTTCCGGATCACGCATCGTGTCAGCCGCTGATTCGTAGGTTCCCGCTAACCATGAACCGAACATCACATTGCCAGCGCCTGCGGCTAACGCCAAAGCCACGTCTCTTGGATAACGAACTCCGCCGTCGGCCCACACCGATCCACCCAAGCGACGCGCCTCATCTGAACATTCAAGAACTGCAGAGAACTGTGGACGACCAACACCAGTCATCATGCGGGTGGTACACATTGCGCCAGGTCCGACACCGACCTTGACGATATTCGCGCCTGCATTAATGAGATCTCGGGTGCCCCCAGCAGTAACGACATTGCCAGCGACGATAATTGCTTGAGGTGCTGCTTTGCGGGCCTGTTCAACTGCGGTGATCATTCGGGTCTGATGACCATGCGCCGTATCTACGACCAAAACATCGACGCCCATCGCATGCAGTTGTTTGGCTTTGACTGCGGGATCACCATTGACGCCAATTGCTACTGCAGTTAAGAACTCTTTTTTCTTATTGAGGGCAGGTGTGTACAAGGTAGAACGCAATGCACCGCGACGAGTCACACAACCGATGAGATGCCCATCCTTGTTAGTAACTGGAGCAGCCGTCAAACGTTGGTTTGACAAAGCGTGAAAAATCTCTTCTAGATCGGTGCCCTCTTGAATACACAACAATTCGGTTGACATCACATTGTGCAACTGAGTGAAGCGGTCGTAGCCGCCAGCATCGGCTTCGGTGAAAATTCCAAGCGGTCGTTGCTCGTTATCGGTCACGATCACCACGCCATGGGCCCGCTTATGAATTAGGCTCAGAGCTTCGCCGACCGTGTCGGTTGGGGCAAGAGTAATGGGCGTCTCATAAATCGGGTGTCGTGACTTCACGAACTTCACGACTGACTCAATAACATCAAGGGGAATATCCTGCGGAAGAACGACGAGACCACCCCGTCGTGACACAGTTTCAGCCATTCTGCGACCAGCGACTGCAGTCATGTTGGCGACAACAAGAGGAATCGTCGTGCCGATGTTGTCCGGGGTCGACAAGTCAACGTCGAGACGTGAACCGACATTGGACATGCTAGGAACCATGAAAACGTCGTTATACGTCAAGTCGTACGGCGGTGGTGTTTCATTTAAGAATTTCATGGGCAGAAGCCAACTCTCTGAGTACGCACCAATGGGCGCAATCAGGCTAGGCGGTATCTTGACCTACATGGGGCATATTGCAGTAGGCACAGAATCAGCAAATCGACCGGTTGTTCTGGTGCACGGCTGGGGCGGCTCATTTGAGTCCACGTGGCGCTCAAGTGGCTTTGCGGACCTGCTTGAAGACTCTGGACGCTCCGTGATTGGTGTTGACTTGCTCGGACACGGGATGGCTCCAAAACCCCACGATCCCGAGGCCTACAGCGATTTAACTCAGCGAGTTCTGGATTGCCTGCCCGATGAACCCTGCGATCTAGTCGGGTTTTCACTCGGAGCAATCACCCTGTTACAACTGGCAATCAATCACCCAGACCGAGTGCGCAGCTTGGTGTTGGCCGGTATCGGACGCAATGTCATCGAACACGATGAATCAGGTTCTCACGATGTTTTAGTGCAGGCCCTTGAAGGAAAAGAATTCCCCGACAATAATCTCGCCCGCCTATTTGTGCAATACGCCGAACAACCGGGAAATGACAAAGTGGCTTTGACGGCGATCATGAAGCGTCACCGCGCCCCGTATACGCCTGAACAATTAGCAAGAGTCACCTGTCCGATTTTAGTTGCAATTGGTGATCAAGACTTCGCTGGACCAGGTGATGGTTTGGTGGACTTGTTGCCCAATGCTCGATTGGTTGTTTTGAAGAAATGCGATCATTTCGCAACGACCGAGAACTTTGATTTCTTTGACGCAGCTTTAGGTTTCTTGGAAGCGTCACCATCTTGAGCAATCAGATCATTGGCACAGATGTTGACCGGGCTGTAGAAATTTTACGCAACGGTGGACTTGTTGGGTTGCCGACGGAAACCGTGTACGGACTGGCGGCTGATGCTTCGCAGAAACAAGCCGTCACAAAAATATTCGCTGTCAAAGGTCGACCGAATAATCATCCCTTGATCGTTCATGTTGAATCAGTTGATGCGGCCCGTCAATGGAGTTCGTTGTGGCCGCAGTCTGCTGAAATATTAGGTACGACATTTTGGCCAGGGCCTTTATCTGTTGTTGTCAAGAAGGCACCTGATGTACTTGTCGAAGTCACGGGTGGACACCAATCTGTCGCAATACGAGTCCCTGGACATGTGATCGCACTTGAATTGCTTTCACGTTTCAGTGGTGGTCTCGCCGCCCCGTCGGCAAATAGGTTCGGCAAGGTAAGTCCCACCACAGCACAACATGTGTTTGACGACCTCGGCACCAGCGTTGACTACATTCTTGATGGCGGTCCATGCGCCGTAGGTCTTGAGTCAACCATCGTTGACTGTTGTGGGGATATTCCTGTGGTCTTGCGTCCCGGCGGAATTACTACCGAAGACATCCAGAAAATCGTTGCTCTTGGTGACGATGATTTAGGCATGAGCCGAGCACCAGGTATGTTGCCCGCGCACTACGCACCGCAATGCCAAGTGACTTTGTTTCAAGAATTATCGGAAGCCATGAGAGCAAGCGAAACGTTTGACGCAGCAACTCTTCGAGTCATTGATGCTTCAACTAATCCGCTTGTTTTCGCTTCGTCAATGTATTCGCAACTACGACAATGCGATATTGACGGCGTCAAACATCTGTTGGTTGTATTACCTGATGCAAACGGAATTGGACTCGCAATACGGGATCGGCTGACTAAAGCAGCTCATGATCCGAAAAACCAATCTCATTGATCGTTCTCACCCAAAGATCGCGAATTTCCTGAGTATCTGTTTCTTTGTCAAGTACGAAACTGACTGACGACGATCCCGCATCGGGAACAATTTCCAATTGGCACCAAGTCAATGGTGGATCTTCAAGTTGCACTTCAAGAAGATAAGGGGGCTCGTCTGAACTCACATCACCAAGAACTCGTGCTGCGAGAAGCAAAACCTCGTAAGCCACAACAGGAAGTGCATTGATTGTGAAGGATGGACGATCTACAGAAAACTTTGTTACTACAACGCGTGCTGGCGGTCCGGGTACTGACGTCTGAGATTTGTTAGTCGATAATGGCTCTGAAGATTGTTCACCACGACTAGCGATAATCGCATCACAGGCGAGATTGATGAGCGCCATATGTTGCGGATCCCCACCTCGGTCTGGATGAAATTCGCGAGCCAACACTCGACGCGCTGCAACAATCTCACTCACAGTTGATGAGCGAGTTACTCCTAAAAGTTGATAAAACGAGTCTTCGACCATTTCAAAAGTTCTCGCCCGGTCTACTTCGGACCAGCAGATGTAAAGCGGGTGCCATCAGGATCATTTGCCCAAGACGGGCTACTACCCCACTGATTTTCAAAAACTAATTCTGCAATTGGACGGCGGCGAACTGGTCCGTGAGAACCTTGCGGCCGGCCAAGGGTGATGCACGCCGAGATTGCCACATTGTCGGGAATAGCAAGCAGTTCGCGAAGTTGGGTTTCCACACCTTGGTGCCACATCGTGAGTGCTCCGCCGTAACCAAACGTTCGGGCCGCTATGAGCAAATTTTGGCAAGCCGGATAAATCGAGGCACCTTCAGTAGGTGACGCATCGCGATAACGAACCAGGCAAGCAAAAACGATCACGGGCACTTGTTCGATGTGGTCAACGTAATGTTGCATCGTTGCGGCTTGACGTGCCTTTGGCGAATTTGGGATTTGCCCACTGCCCGTTTGGTAGCCGTCATGTTGCAACTTTGTCGACCAACCACGGCGAAACGAATCCCCGAGAACTCTTTTCACCTTGTCGGCGGTTTCTCCTTGAGTGATAGCGAGAAAACGAAAAGGTTGACGATTTGAACCACTCGGGGCTCGCGACGCTAACCACAAAATACGATTGAGATCTTCGCTCGGAATCGGATCATCCGTGTAGCGACGTATCGCCCTCGTCGTTGAAAGCGCTTCAATCGCTGAAATCGCTGGTGACGCGTCCACTCAGCGACCTGTGAAGTTAGCGGGGCGCTTTTCCATAAACGATGCAACGCCCTCTTTGAAGTCTTGCGTTTTGAACAGCGGCAGAAGTTGCAAGAAAACATGGTGGATGTTTTGTTCGAAAGTCTCGGTTTCGGCCGCCCGCATCATGCGCTTGATCGCCCGAACTGCCAGCGGTGCATTGGAAGCGATTTCTTCGGCGAGGCCATAGGTCTTTGCGTGCAGTTCGTCGGGCGGCACCACGTGATTGACCAACCCAAGTTCAAGACCTTCAGCAGCACTCAGGGTGCGACCGGTAAAGCAAATTTCGGCCGCCTTGGCGTATCCGACCATGCGTGGCAGCAACCAAGTTCCGCCACTTTCGGGAAGAATACCCCGCTTGGCGAACCCCGGAGCCAATTTCGCCGTTGTTGAGGCGATTCGAATATCGCAGCCAAAAGCAAGGTCAAGACCATAGCCAGCCGCCCCACCATTGATTGAACAAATAGTGGGAGTGTCTAAATTATGCAAAACGACGGGCGGTGCGGTGCGGAGATCAAACTCTGCCCCCATGTCACTTCCAGCGTCGAGGACCCCGAGGTTCTCCTTTTTGCCCATCTGAGAAGCCAAGTCAAGCCCTGCACAGAAGGCCTTTCCTGCGCCGGTGATAACGATGCAACGCACCTTCCGGTCCCGGTCGCCGCGTAGAAGTTGATCCGATAATTCGTTCAACATGGCGCCAGAAATGGTGTTCATACGCTCGGGGGCATTCAGAGTAATCGTGGCGATAAAGCCGTCAACTTCGTACAAAACTTCGCTCATACGGCAACCGTAGCCAACCAACCCAGTGATTGGGCGATCGGGATAGTCCTCTCAATCATGTCAAAACGATTAATTCGTGATGTCTATAGGGTTTTAGATAGGTGACCGTACGGTAACCTGACATCTTCCAATCCAAAGGGGCACCCGCCCCGTATCTCCATAGGGGGAGAAAATATGCAGAAGTCACGCGCACGTCGCGTTGGTGCTCTTCTCGTCGGTCTTGCAATCGTGGGCGCTTCAGCCTGCGGCGGCGACGACGGTGAAGCAGTCACCACCGAGGCACCAACAGCAAGCGAAGCTCCATCAAGCGAAGCTCCAGCAACCGATGCTCCAGCAGCAGGTGGTGAACTTGAAGGAATGAAGGGTACGACACCTAAGGGTGCCGAGATCAGCGACGAATGGCTCGCTCTCGTTTCGGATTACTGGGTATCACTCGGTAACGAAGCATTGGCCGACTTTAACTACGCCGCTGAAGCTTATGACGCCGCCATTGTTATCGCATTGGCTGTTGAAAAGGCTGGCACCGACGGTGCTGCACACGCCGACGAAATTGTCGGCATCACCAAGGACGGCACCAAGTGCACGACCTTTGCTGATTGCATGGCGATCATCGCTGACGGTGGCGACCCGGACTATGACGGCTTGTCAGGTCCTCACGAATTCAATGGCAATGGTGAGCCCCTCGAAGGCAGCTACGCCATGCTTGAATTCGGTGCCGACAACCGCATCACCGATGCTTCAAACGAGAACCTGATTGCTGCTTCGGCTCCCGAATCAGCCATCGTTGAGTTGGGTACCACGACATCAACTCGCGCCGGTGACGGTCAGTTGCATATTGGTGCGCTTCTTCCCGAAACCGGAAGCTTGGCGTTCCTTGGTGCTCCCGAGTACGCCGGTCTCGTGTACGCAATCAACGAAATCAACACTGCCGGTGGCGTGTTGGGCAAAGACGTTCTGTACACCCAAGGCGACTCGGGCGATACATCAACTGACATTGCTTCAACCACCTCTGACCGTTTGATCAGCGAAGGCGTTGACGCCATCGTTGGCGCCGCTTCATCTGGTGTGACCCTGACCGTGATTGACAAGATCACTGCCGCTGGAATCACCATGTTCAGCCCAGCAAACACCAGCCCCGCACTCAGCGATTACGCTGACGACAACTTGTACTTCCGTAACGCTCCGGCCGACGGACTGCAGGGTGCCGTTGTGGCTAACCAGATCATCGAAGACGGAAACGCTTCGGTCTACATCATGAATCTTGATGACGCATACGGCAACGGCATCGCCGCTGTTGTGAAGGACGTTCTTGAGGCTGCTGGTGTAGAAGTTAAGGGTGTTAAGGCATACGACCCGACAGCAGCATCATTTGACGCTGAAGTTGGCGAAATTGTGGCCGCTGACCCCGACGCCATTGTGTTGGTCTCGTTCGACGAAGGTAGCCGCATCTTGCGTACCGCCGTTGAAAGCGGAATCGGCCCGAAGGTCAAGAAGTGGTACGGCACCGATGGCAACATGGGTAACGCACTTGGAGAAAACTTCGACACTGGTAAGTGATCAACTCGATCATTAACTAGTGAGGAACTGGAAAGGCCCCCGGGAAACCGGGGGCCTTTTCTATTCTCGCTTTAGTTTTTCTGGTGGCGAAAACCGGGCGTATTGCGGCCATTTCTGCCACCAGAAAAACTTAGTCAGCCACCTGAGGACTTCGCCAACGTCCCGAGATACAGCTCAATGACATTGGGATCTCCGAGTAATTCGCGTCCGCTTCCCGTGTAAGCGCTCCGACCTTGATCGAGAACATATCCCCGATTCACTACTTGTAAGCAACGTCGGGCATTCTGTTCAACCATCAAGATGGCGACACCTGTTGAGTTGATCGTACGGCATTGTACAAATACTTCATCTTGGAGCGCCGGAGACAATCCAGCGGATGGTTCGTCCAGAAGCAGGATTTTTGGTTCGAGCATAAGAGCACGACCCATAGCCACCATTTGTCTCTCCCCTCCTGATAACGCTCCAGCTCGTTGTGCAGAGCGATCGCCAAGCTTTGGAAAAAGACTGACAACGTAATCGAAGCGATCATGAAACACCGAGGGCTTCAAGAAGCAACCCATTTCTAGGTTCTCTTTAACAGTCAGACTTGGGAAGACATTCTTATTTTGCGGCACATAGCCAACGCCCATCGGAACTAACTCGTGGGCCTTACGACCGGTAATATCTTGGCCCATCAATGTCACGGTTCCCGAACGCACTTTGCACTGTCCCAACACTGCTTTGAGCAGAGTTGATTTTCCAGCACCATTTGGTCCGATGATGCCCACAAATTCACCGGCATTAACCACGACATCGCAGCCATTCAAAATATTGACTTCGGGAATATACCCAGCTACGAGATCCGAACTCCGAAGGATTGCAGTATCTTCCATCACTCCTCCTCCAACAACGATTGACCCTGACGAGTACCCAAGTAAGCATCAATGACGGCAGAATTCTTAGCGATGTCATCGGGCGTACCTTCAGCGATGATTCGACCCTCGGCCATCACAATGACCCAATCAGAAACATCATGGACCATATCCATATCGTGCTCGACGAAAAGTACTGTCATTCCTTGATCGCGTAAACCACGAATGTGTTCATTAAGACTCTGCTTCAGCGCAGGATTGACGCCAGCCATTGGTTCATCGAGCATGACGAGGGTTGGGTTCGTCATCAGAGCTCGAGCCATTTCTAGCAATTTTCGTTGGCCCCCAGATAACGCGCCAGCGTATTCATCTCGCATGTGGCTCATTTGAAAACGGGTTAATAGTTCATCGGCACGCTCGGTGATCTCATCTTCTTGGCCTTTCCACACGGCAGAGAATAGGCCATTCCACCACTTCTCACCTTTTTGATCCGTGGCTCCTAAACGCATGTTTTCAATCACCGATAACTTCGTGAGACTTTTTGTGAGTTGAAATGTGCGGACCATGCCAAGAGTTGCGGTCCGATGAGACGCAACCTTGCTCATGTCTTTTCCTTGAAATGTCCAGGATCCTGAGTTGGGTTGATCAAAACCCGTCAGCAGATTAAAAAATGTCGTCTTGCCGGCCCCATTAGGACCGATCAACGCTGTGATGGAACCCTCTTGCACTTCAAAGTGGTCAACATCGACCGCAATGATTCCACCAAACTCCCGACGAATATTGTCAGCGGTCAAAATAGGATGTGGCTTGCATGCGCCTGGTGCACGCTCAACATCTCGTAGAGACTGCCGCGCTTTGGTCGCCACTTCGCCATATGTCCGTTCAACGTCCATCGAATGCCATCTCCTTTCGATTTCCAAACACTCCCTGAGGTCGATAGACCATCAAAAGGATCAATGTGATGCCGATCAGGATGAAGTTCAATTGCCCAACTTGAGTCGATTTCATAATTGTGACATTGCCGATGCTCACTGGATCTTTAGCGACTTGTCGCAAGAAATTGTCCATAAAGGTAAACAATCCCCAGAACATCATGGACCCAACGATTGAACCTGAAACCTTGGCAACCCCGCCCAAAACCAGCGCCGTCAAGATGTAAAAGGTGAGATCGCGACTGTAGTTATCTGGTTGCACGCTTCCGCGGTCAAGGGCGAAAATCATTCCGGAAACAGTGCCAATAACTCCCCCAAGAATAAGAGATTGCATTTTGTAGGAATACACGTTCTTACCAAGTGACTTCACGGCATCCTCATCCTCACGGATGGCCTTGAGGACACGACCCCAAGGTGATTTCATCAACTTGTAAACGACGAAACCAAAAACCGCCACGATCAGCCATCCGACGATGAGCACCCATAATTCACGACCAGTGAACTTGAACGGCCAAAAACCATACTGATCAGCTTCTTCGATACCGAAGTCATTGCCAAGCGCACGGAAACTACTTGAGAAACCGTTGATGCCGTCACTTCCGCCGAAATAAGTTTTGAACTTTACGGAACGCACGACTAAACGAATAATCTCTGCCGAAGCGATGGTGACGATTGCCAGATAATCGGCACGGAGACGAAGGGTCGGGATTCCCATGAGCAATCCCAACACGACTGAAAACAAAATTCCAAGAGGAATGCCCCACCAGAACGAGATATCAAAATAGTGGGCAGTCATACCGAGTCCATAGGCGCCACAAGCCATGAAACCCGCCTGACCGAAGTTCAAGAGCCCGGTGTAGCCGAATTGCACATTCAACCCCAGTGCGGCAATGGCGAAATACACGGCGTTGATTCCGATGAAGCCCTTGAGGCTGTTTTCAAGAATGAGATTCCAATCCATGACTAACCAACCCTCTGTGCTCGACCCAGGATGCCCTGTGGCCTGAGCAATAGAACCAAAATTAAGACCAGCAAAGCCGGCGCTGTCTTCAACTCTGTCGGTACAACCAGACTTGATACTTCGACCATGACGCCGACGACAAAACCGCCCACCAAAGCGCCGAAGGCGCTACCCAGTCCACCCAAGGTGATACCGGCAAATAATAAGAAGAGCAGGCGGCCTCCCATATCAAA
>CAMDER010000018.1 GCA_945896935.1 Bifidobacterium breve
AGTTGGGCGGTGACGCGACCATCAAACATCACCAAGATGCGATCGGATAATCCGATGAGTTCTTCGAGGTCGGCTGAGATCAACAAGACCCCGAGGCCGTTGTCTCGGGCATGGCGTAGTTCATCCCAAATTGCCGCCTGCGCGCCAACATCAACCCCGCGAGTCGGATGAGCGGCGAGCAAGACTTTGGGGTCACTCGCCATCTCGCGACCGACGACGAGTTTTTGTTGGTTACCACCCGAGAGTGCAAAGGCTGGTACTTGTTCACTTGGAGTCAAGACTCCGAATCGTTCAATGATTGATCGGCAGTCAGCTTCAATCTTTCCTCGTGAAATAAATGGCCCATTTGTCAGGGATGCATTTTCTTCACGGCCCAAGAAAGTGTTTTCCCACAGCGGAGCATCAAGCAGCAATCCTTCACGATGTCGATCAAATGGAATGTATGACAATCCCATGTTGATGCGGTCGCGAGTTTCGGTGTGTGAGAGTTCTTGTCCGCACACCGAAATTGAGCCACTCAAGATTGTGCGAAGCCCCAAGATCGATTCGCACAATTCGAACTGTCCGTTACCTTCGACTCCGGCGATGCCGACGATTTCGCCTGAATGAACTGCAATATTGATGTCTTCAAGTGCCAACTTGGCTCCGACAAAATTGCCGGCCAAATTAAGTCCAGTCACTTGCAGGCGAAGATCGTCGCCAACTTTTGTTTCGCGACCAGAAGGGTCGGGCAAGTCGCTTCCGACCATTAATTCGGCAAGAGAACGACGATCTACCTGCGAAGGCGTCGTTCGGGCGACGGTAGTTCCTTGGCGGATGACCGTGATCTCGTCGCAATAAGTGAGCACTTCATCAAGCTTGTGTGAAATGAAGATGACGGTTGCGCCGTCGGCAACGAGTCGCTTGAGCGTGGTGAATAACTCATCAACTTCTTGAGGGACCAACACGGCGGTTGGTTCGTCAAGAATCAAAATTTTTGCGCCTCGATATAGAACCTTGAGAATCTCGACTCGCTGTCTTTGGCCAACGCCGAGTTCGGAAACATTCGTATCGGGGTTAAAAGTTGCGCCGAGTGAAGTCATCAGTGACTCAATACGAGCGCGAGCTTGCTTGAAATTGATTCGACCACGACTATCGACGGGCTCGTCACCCAAAATGATGTTCTCGGTGATTGTGAGATTGTCGGCCAACATGAAGTGTTGGTGCACCATTCCGATGCCGGCCGCGATGGCATCGGTGGGAGTCTTGAATTGTACGAGATTTCCGTTGACAGTAATCGTGCCTTCGTCGGGTTGATGCATGCCATACAAAGTTTTCATCAATGTCGATTTGCCTGCGCCATTTTCACCAACGATGGCATGAATCGTTCCGGGTTGAACGAGAAGTTCAATGTCGCGGTTGGCGATCACGCCAGGAAATCGCTTGGTGATGCCATGTAACTCAACGGCGAATTGCTGGTTTGTTTGAGAGTATTCAGTCATGGCGCCCCTTGAAGTACATATCCCGTTATAGCAGAGAGCCCGGGTCACGGACCCGGGCTCTCGACTAACTAATAACTCGTGATTGATTCAGAAACTGAATCAAGGCATCGACGGAACTTCGATTTCGCCGGCCACGATCTTGGCCTTGATCTCTTCGAGTTGATCGACGAATTCGTCGACGTATCCACCCGAAGTTGAGTAGCCAACACCGTCATTGCTGAGGTCGAACATCTTGATGCCACCAGAGGTGTCACCGTCAACCGAAGCCTTGATGGTCTCGAACACAGCAACGTCAACGCGCTTGATCATCGAGGTCAAGATGACAGCCTGGGCTGCCGCGTCACCTGAGGTGAGGTACTGGTCGCTGTCAACACCGATAGCCCACTTGCCGGCTTCGATAGCTGCTTCGATGGTGCCTGCACCTGAACCGCCAGCAGCGGTGTAGATGACGTCGGTGCCAGCGGCGTACCAGCCAGCAGCGATTTCTTTAGCACCAGCAACGTTGCCCCATGCGGAGTTGTCGCCGGCCGGTCCGAGGTACTTCACTTCCACAATAATGTCGGGATTGACGAACTTCGCACCTGCGGTGTAACCAGCTTCGAATGCCTTGATGAGGTCAATTTCTTGACCGCCAATGAATCCGATCTGACCTGATTCGCTCTTGAGAGCCGCTGCAGCACCAACGAGGAATGAACCCTCATTAGCAGCGAACAACAAGCTGCTCACGTTCGGAGCATCGACAACTGAGTCAACGATGCCGAAGTGGATGTCGGGGTTAGCCGCAGCAACTTCGGTCATGGGATCGGTGAACATGAAACCAACACCAACGATGACCTGTGCGCCGTCGCCTGCGAGTAATTCGAGGTTGGCCTTACGGTCTTCGTCAACTGTTGCTTCGAGTTCTTTGATCTCAACACCAAGTTCGCTAGCGGCACGCTCGCCACCAGTTGCTGCTGAGTCGTTGAACGTTCCGTCGCCACGGCCGCCGGTATCGAAGGCCACGCCGGCGATGATGCCACTTGCGGGCGCATCGCTACCTGCGGGTGCTTCGGTGGTTGTGCCCTTGTCGTCGCCGCCACAAGCGGCAGCGAAGAGGCTGAGTGCGGCAATTGATGCTGCCAGCAATCGTGCATTCTTACGCATATTTTTTCCTCCCCTTAATCGAATGGCGGAATGCCAAACGAACGGTAGGCAAAGGCTACACGACCACAGAATGGCCGCAGAACGAACACGGGCGTGACATGTCTGCCAGAACTAGTGCGTTTATTTACTGCTGGCGACCGCGATCTTGGATACCGCGGCGGCGTTCTTCAACCTTTTCGGGGGAGAACTGCTCTTTGCGCCATTTGGCCCCATCACGGGCCTCGATGGTCCAACCCGTTGTCTCGGCGTGGATTTCAGCGTAAGTGCCACGTATCTGACGAATGCCAGGTTGATCGTTTCCGGCGATATCTCGGGCAATTTGACGAGAAAATGGCAGCAATTCAGCGTGCGGGACGACGTGATTGACAAGTCCACGGTCATAAGCCTCGGCGGCCAGCATGAAGTTGCCAGTAAAACTCATTTCGCGGGCTCGACGTACTCCGATGGCTTGCGGCAGCAAAACCGTGAGCCCCCAACCCGGCATCACGCCAACCCGAGCGTGGGTGTCACCAAATTTGGCGTGTTCAGACGCAATGAGAAAATCGCAATTCAGTGCGAGTTCAAATCCGCCGGTGACGGCAACGCCGTTGATCGCTCCGATGAGAGGTTTTTTGAGGGCTGGAAAAGGTCCGCGAATGCCGTCAGCATTCGGGCGGCCATCGGCTCCGGTGCCCGCGCCAAGGTTGTCACCAGTTGAGCCAAGTTCTTTGAGATCAAGCCCAGCGCTAAACGCTGGATCGCTTCCCGTCAAGATGATGACATCAACGTCATCTGATGCATCGGCTTGCTTCATGAGTTGCGGAAGAAGTTTCAACACTTCGGTCGAAAGTGCGTTGCGTGCTGATGGGCGATTGAGGGTGATCGTCGCGATGCGCTCGCTGATCTCTAAAAGGACAACGCTGTCGGCAGAAGTAATGAGAGTCATGGTCGTCTTTCTATTATGAACTTTCTTTTGAGTTGATAGAGAGTTAGTCGCTGTCGGGTGTGTCGGCTGGCAGAAATGAATACTTAATGTCGCCGAGTTTGACCAACATGGCGGCAACCCAGCCACCAAGGGCGCCAAAATGTTCGTCCAGCAAGGTGTTTGCGCCGTCAGCCAATGATTCTTCGGCTAATTCGTACATTCCCTCATATGTTGCTTCAACCGCATGCTCGGCGAGAGCCTCATCATCGAGGTACGTGGCCTCAACGGTGAGACCAGCGCGTTCAAGTCGGCCATTACCAATGAGTGGGCTCAAGACGGGAAGTAGTGAACGAACTGCGGCAAGATCGGGGTTGTCTTTGATGCGTTGAATACGCAAGACGATTTCCATTTCGATTGCTGGCAATTCATCAATCGACTCATCGACATACCATTTGCGATACGCGGTTTGGCTCCACGATGGCCAATCGAAAGAGATGTGCGCAACAATTCGAGGTGGCTGACCTTCGCCAGGCAAACCATAACTCGTTTCCCAACTCACATCGCCAAGTTGGATGTCAACCTGAAAGTGTTCTTCAAAAGCTTGACGTTCAAGAAACGCACCTTCAAATGCATCACGCAGCGCGCTAATGACATCGGTGAATACATGGTCAAGCATGCCGATGACGCTACAACCCGATGGACTCAAGTCTTCTAGGCGGACCGAATGTAGGTGAACACTGGTCCACCAAACCCCTCAGGCAAAAGCAAACGATTTCGCGGGCCCAAAACATCGGGATCGCCAGATTCGTAACCGGCGTCGCCGTGCCATAAGAAAATCGACGAACCATCGGCGGCAACGGCGGGGCGAGTGACATACGAAGGTGGATCAACGCGACCACGATGAATCGCGTCATGGCCACCGGCTTCGAGAAGTTCATGCAACGTCACAATGGTTGGTGGCGCCATCGGAATACCTGATGTCAACGCGTGATCGGGGGCCATCCATCGGTAATCAACAATTTCATGATTGTCAATGCCGACTTGGTCGCCGGCCCATGGGGCTACGAAAAACCACGTCGTGAATCGCGCGGGGGCATTCAAGGGTGGAGTCCAGTGGCTCCATACCGTCAGGGTTGAATGTTCAAGGACAGCTGAGACCTCTTCGGCTGCTTCGCGTACGGCGGCCGAACGAGCCTTCGTCAGGTCATCATGACCTGCGTCGGCGTCGTCAATGCGACCGCCAGGAAAAACCCACATTCCAGCGAATGCGCCCACCGTGCTGCGTTGCAGCATCAGAACTTCGAAGCCACAATCAACGTCAGGATTATTGCGGGTCAAAATGACGGTGGCCGCTGGGCGACTCTTGCGGTCGGGGACGCCCTGCGAGGTCGGGTCAGCAGACATGTCTCAACCTTATTGCCAGAAATGTTTTGGATATCAGAATCACGCCGTAATTCTGCGAGACTAACGGCGTGACTTCTTCTGACTCTCTTGTCCTGCTCGATATTGCCGACGGCGTAGCAACTATCACCTTGAACAATCCTGGCGAACGCAACACCTTGACGGCTCCACTCGTCGCCGAAATCATTTCGGCGATGGATCGCATTGAAAATGACAGCAATGTTGGGGCAATTGTTGTGACGGGTACCGCGCCGGCTTTTTGCGCCGGAGCGAATCTCGGCAATCTGCAACAGAGTTCGTCCGAGAGCCTGGGCACTATTTACGAAGGCTTCCTGCGTATTGCTCGCAGTCCATTGCCAACTTTGGCTGCTGTTAATGGCGCTGCTGTTGGAGCAGGAATGAATTTGGCGCTTGGTTGTGACGTTCGTATCGCAGCGCGTCGAGCAAAGTTTGATACACGTTTCTTGCAAATCGGAATTCATCCCGGTGGTGGTCATACGTGGATGTTGCGTCGAATCGCTGGACCACAAACGACGATGGCTGCGGTCATTTTCGGTGAGGTCATTGATGGGGCAGAAGCAGAGCGTCTTGGCATTGTGCACCGTTGCGTTGATGATGATCAATTGCAAGCAGTCGCGCACGCAATGGCAGCACGTGCTGCATCGGCCCCGCGCGAATTGGTGATTGAAACGAAAAAGACGATTCAAGCCATGGCCGATGTCTCTGAACATGATGTTGCTGTTGAACGTGAACTCACGCCTCAATTGTGGAGTACGCGTCAGCCATGGTTCGCCGAACGTATTGCAGCGTTGCAAAACCAGATTTCATCGAAGAAGTAGACGCCTGCTGACCTTGGCGTTATTTGGGACTATCGTCCCGCAAAAAGTGACTTGCATTTCCCTTGAATTGTTGTACGGTTGGGTTTAAGGGGAGTTCAACGGAGCCTTTAAAGGAGGACCGAATGAGCAAGCGCCATCGAAGTCAGGAAGCGGTACCGCTACCTCGTGCCGAACAGCGGGCCCACGCCCATGGTGAACGCCATCGTGTTCACGGTGAGTTACACGAATTGGCCGAACTGGTCAGTCACGGAGTCGAACCAGACGATGTGGTTGAACCCGGGGCCGAGTGGAAGCCACTCCATCACCACGATGCCGCGAAGGCGGTCAAGAAACTTGATCAGAGTCGCAACCCGCGCCACTGGAAGGTTAAGGAATGGAAGCGTCGCACCACGGTTCGTCGACAAAAAGCCGAGGCCTATCGCAACCTTGCTCGATCAGCCTGATTGAACTTGTTCTAAAGCCAGTGCTCCGCTAATTCGTCGCGTCGCTCATTCCATTCTTCAGCGGTGATCGCGTATCGCTCGTGGTCTTCCCATACGCCATTAATTTCGAGGAATCGAAGCGCCGTGCCTTCGTTGCGGATATCTAATTTTTCCATCACGCGTTGACTATTGCTATTGCGTGGAACGATGCAAATCTCAATACGGTGCAACCCGAGGTTTTCAATCGCGTAGCGACACATCACAACAACACCTTCGGCGATGTACGACTGCCCAGCCTGGCCTTGGTCGATCCAGTAGCCGACGGTGCCGGTCATCAATGCGCCGCGCTGAACCGAATTGAGATTGACTTCTCCAGCAAAGTTTTGATTGACGAACAAACCAAACGTGTACGCCGAGCCGTTTTGGCGTTCGCGGTCACGGATACTGCACCTAGCGCTGAATGCATCACGATCAGTTTCAGGGTCGGGGGCGTGTTTGATTTTTTGCGGCTCCCAAACGTTGAGCCACTCATGGTTGCGACGGCGGACATCAGACCAGGCTGCAAAATCTGAAGGCACCAATGGGCGCAACAGAACTCGTCGTCCATGCAAACGAATCCCCGCATTTGCGCGAGTTGGATGTGAATCAAAATTGCTCATACGGCGCTCATAAGTTGTTCAATAGTTCAGCACATACGCCATCAAGGATGTTGTTTGTTGAGACAATTAATTCTTGTGCATCCAAGGCACGCATTAATGCAACCAATACACAGCAACCGCCAACAATGACGTCGGCGCGTTCGGGAGGAAGTCCTGGGTTGTGTCGTCGATCTACCAAAGATTCGGTCGCCAAGGTTCGGAACACATCTTCAATGGCGTCACGAGTCAGTTGGAATCCCTGCAATTCATTGGCATCAAATACTTGCTGGCCGATTTCAATTGCCGCAACTGTCACGATGGTTCCGGCGGTGCCAATGATTTGCTGCACATCTTTAATTGAAGGATTAATTCGTAAAACATCGTCAAATAAGTCTTGGACTTCACCGATGGCATTTAAGAGTTCCTCGGGTTGTGGGGGATCATGTCGCAAATGTCGTTCGGTTATTCTGACTGCTCCGACATCAATGCTATGAGCCTGCGAAAGCTGTGAAGTGCCCACGATGAGTTCGGTTGAGCCGCCACCAATATCAATGATCAGGTGACCATTGGGGTCGGGGGCGAGTTGTGAAGTGCAGCCTCGGTAGGCAAGTCGGGCTTCTTCCTCACCGCTGACAAGTTCGGGTCGGACTCCTAATACTTCTTCTGCTTGATCAAAGAATTCATCACGGTTGAGAGCGTCACGTGCCGCACTTGATGCAACGATTCGTAATTGTGGTGAATCATGTCGATTAAGCAGATCGCGATATTCCTTGAGACAACTAAGTGTTCTTTTGATTGCTTCAGGCGACAAAATTCGTGTCTGGTCGACGCCTTGTCCAAGCCGAGTGACCGTGACTCGCCGTTCAAGAGTGCGTCCATCGCGATTGACGATTAACAAGTTGGTGGAGTTGGTGCCGATGTCAATTGCTGCGACTGCACCATGTACTGACGTATTCATGAGCCACTTGCGATTCGTTCGGCGACCCAACGACCAACTGGATCATCGCCCCCGGCCAAAAACCATGCGTAGTGAGCATGTAAACACTTCACTCCGATTCGAGTGCCGGCAACTCCGCCCGATGGGCGAGGACCAACATGCTCAAGCGGGATATACGAGTCACGCTCGGCTTGGTATCGTCGGTGAGCATTTTCAAGCGCTGCCGCATCAACTTCGGCTTCGGCTTCGTTGACTCCGCCTGCTGCTTCTAGTCGACTGACCGCAATCAAAGCGTCGGGGGAACACAGCCAATACAAAGTCGGCATCGGTGTCCCGTCGGCAAGGAACGGCGCATTCTTGATAACAACCGGGACTCCATCGTTGTCACGTACGACAACAGCAAATAAACCGCTGGGCTCGCGTCCGAGAAGTTGGGTAACTATCTCGCGATCGTGAGGACTGGCAACGAAGTCGTTGTTCAACTCTCGCGATTGCGACGGCGGCGGAACGGACGCACGATGAACAAAAGTACGCCCAAGATGACGCCAGCAATGGGAAGAAGTCGCTTCATCATTGCGCCACCAGCAACTGACTGCAGGTTTAACGGTTCAGCGGCTGGCCCTTCAATTTTACGAATCTTCGGTTCGTCCGCTGATGCATCAGTGACTTGGCCAGCAGTCGGAGCTTTGGAGGACGCAGCATCAGTCACTGGTGCGCTTGCCGATGGAGCAGAAGTACCACCTTCGCGATCGATCAATGCATTCAAGTTGTCGGCAAATTGTGCGATGAGTTTTTCGCTGATGTCAGCGAGTGCACCGCGCCCGAATTGGGCCACCTTGCCGGTGATCGCTAGATCGGTGACGACGTTGACTGATGTACTTGTTGGCGTGATCGCGGTGAGTTGGGCGGTGATGGTTGCCGAAGCATTGCCCTTGCCGCCGATGTCGCGACCAGATGCTTTGAGGTGAGCGCGAAAGTTCACCGTGTCGAGTTCAACGAATTGAGCTTCACCTTTGAATTGGGCGACGATTGGCCCAACCTTGATTTTGACTCCACCTTTGAAGACATCGCCATGAACTTCATGGAGTTCGGCACCAGCCAAACATGGAGCAATGCGCTCGAGGTCAGTGAGAACAACCCACGTTTCGGCGATGGGTTGGTTGACGGTGAAAGTGTGGTTTAGGTCCATTGCGCAAGGTCCTCCTGCGTGTCGATGTCGGCCGCGGAACCAGGGCAATCTACTTGCGAAACGAGCTCGGGACGCAGGCGGATCAGATCTCTGGCGCCAGAGTCACCAGAATTTGGTAATAACGACCAGATTGATTCGTGAAGTCGGACCGGATTTCCGCTCCGTCCAAAATATGTTGCCACGGCAATGGGGGTCGGGGCATTGGCAACGCGTCGCCAGGCCTCGGCGGTGACGAAGGGTTGGTCGGCGAGTCCGACGACGACAGCACTGGCCTTCAGACGTTGGGCCTCGTGAATCCCCATTGCAACCGAACCACTTTGTCCGTCGGCCCAACGGTTGTTGTGGACGACGGTGACATTGGGATGGGCGAGCATGGCTGAGGGAATATTAGCGGCCCCAGTGACGACGACAATGTGGGCGAAGCCGGCCCCGAGCACTTGTTGCAACGACATCTCAAAAATGCACTGATTACCCGACTGGGGCAAAGTCACGAGAAGTTTGTGCTCAGAACCCAAAAATCTCGAACCAGCGCCAGCGGCCAAAACGATGGCCACGGTGTCAGTTGGAGGGGTCTGTGACCCATGCTCTGAGGAAATATCCACCTCGCCATCTTGCCTCATGACCAGCACTTTTGTCATGAAATTGCCGAATTTCTGGCTCGAATATGACGGGGGCGCAACAAATATGACAGTTGTGTTGCGATATCGTGTCAAAAATCCTTCGGGCACCTGATTCGAGATGAGATATGAACGATTCACCCACAACGAGAAACGGACGTCGGTTCTTGGCCTTCTGTGGCGTTGTCGTTGCTCTCGTCTCTTTTGTTTCGACAACGTCAGTCGCGTCGGCCACGTCAGTTGTGGGCAAGTCGGTGGTCATCCCCGACAGCGATCCGTTAGCACTGTCGGCCAATCGGGCGCTTGAACAACTTCGTGACGATCTCGTTCGGTTTGACGGCGCGCCCGAAACAAGTATTTCTTTTATCCGTTTACGTCGGGCGACCGCTGAGATAGTTGCTGACCGACTGGCTCTTGACCCCAATGAGTTAGACGCCGCGTGGGCCGATTCGGACATTCAGCATCAGACCGCATTGCTCGCAGCGTTGACTCAGGTGGGAGTGCCGTACAAGCGATTTGCCATGAAGCCAGGAGTCGGGTTCGATTGTTCTGGTCTGACGTCTTTTGCTTGGGGGCAAGCCGGGTTTAACCTTCCGCGTAACTCAACTCGCCAAATTCGTGCGGCCGACCCACGGACACAAGAAACAGCGCAAGCCGGAGACCTGTTGCGTTATCCCGGTCACGTCATGATGTGGCTGGGTGTTGGTCAAGCGGTGATTCACTCACCACGACCAGGTCAATTCGTTGAAGTAAAAATACTCACGAAGCGCTCAATGACTCGCAGCACCTTTGGTGATCCCACCGAGTGATTGGTTTATGCCGAAAATTGATCGGCTGTGGCAGTTGCTGTGAAAGATAGTGCGGTGATCGTGAGATCGGCGGTGTCCATTGAAGCCACAACTCCGAGATCGGTGAATGCGCAATAGGTCTTTGATTGGGTAGCGCCGTTGCCGTCAACCACTGGGATGGCGCTACACGATGCATTGTTGTCAACGATGACTTCGTCTGAAGCAACTGCAGAGCCAACCGCAACACGCGCATCTTGTTGCATGCGTTCGGTGGTCGCTTTCTTGAAAATCGTCGAAACCAATTGGCGGTCAGACACTCGCGATTCATCAATACCAGGTGCGCAATCAGAGGTAATCGTTGAACAGGTCAAGGTGGTGCCATTGGCTAAATAGATGTACCTGACTTCGGCGATTGTGATGCTTGTCCCCAATGAGGGGTCAAAAGCCAGAGTTGCAGCGGTGTGAAGGTCGCCGAATTTGGTGACAACTTCATAGGCGATGGTGAAATTGCTGGTGGGGGTGGAATTCAAAATGGCGATGACTTCTTGAATGGCGGTATCGGACACCGCAGGAACAGTTATTTCGGGCATCAAGGTTGGTCGTTCACCAGTAAAACAACCGCTCAGCACGAGAGCACCAATGCTGGCGCTAGCGAGCAACTTGACGAGTCGATGCGAATTCACGCTCAAAGCCTAGAGTCAAATATCAATTGAAACTTCAACAGAAATTGTTTTCTGAGGACCTTGTTCTCGTAGCGTAAAGAACGTGATTGAACTCGATGCGTCCACGGTCTTGCTGCAATGGGCGGTTGGCGGCATGTTGGGATGTTGGTATACAACCCGCCATCGTGAAGTCGGATTGGGATACGGATGGCTGTTGCGGGGGACCTATGTTCTCATGGCTGCTGCATCGGCCTACATCGGATTCGCGTCAGCTTCTTCGTCATCTGCAGAATCAGTTCGCGATGTCAGTGCCATCGTTGTAACGATTACCATCGCGCTTGGTCTGGGTCAAAGCATTAGTCGACGCAAAGCTGGAGTGAGCGGCTATGTCGGCGAGCATGACCGACGCTCACAACGGGTTGCCGAAATGACGGGTATCGAACGCGACGATTCTGGAAAAGAAGTAGGTAGCGGCAAAGAATTTGAACCGCTCATGGATTTGTTGCCAGTGGTTATTGGACTCATTTCATTAATCGCTGCCGGAGTTTCTGATGGTGGTAATGATGCAGTCGCCGTTGTTCGCACGGTCGTTGGTGCGGCGTTTTTGGGCTTTGTGTCAGATGCAATGTTGCTTGGTCATTGGTACCTCGTTCAGCCGGGACTTCCGCGGCGGCACGTCAATGACATCGTGCGTACATTTCTCGTGATTTGGCCAATTGAAGTCATTGTGATGTTGATTCCAACTGGAATGTTCAGTGTCTTTTCGGGAACAGTCGATGACGGCTGGAGCGGACAATTGGGTTGGTTTTGGGCGGCTTGTGCGATCACGACGGGTGTCTTAAGTGTGGTGACTTTGAAGGCTCTTCAAGAACGTGCCTATTCAGCAGTGATGGCAGCAACCGGACTGATGTATCTCGCAATTTTGACTGCGTTCGGAACCGATCTCGTCGCTCGCGCTGTGCTTGCGGGCTAGTGCGCCGATTCGTAGAAGGTTACGGATCAACTACCCACGAATTGATGGCGTAACTTTTGTCGGCGTGCACTTCGATAATTGCTGTAGAGACTGCGTGTCGCACGCCACCGGTCGTCGATACTGCGAGCCGAACCTTTCGTTGAATGGTTTGACTAATGACACCAACTTTGTACGAAGAGATTCCTTGGCTGGGGGCAAGTGACAACGCAAGTTGAAGTTTGGTGGCGACAACACCTCCGGTCATGCCAAATTCATATGTTGCGGTTGTACCTGTTGCGCGCACTCCGGTATTCGGGACGAAGATATATCCATTAACGAGGAAACGGTTTGTCGTTGACACTGTTCCGTTGAGTCGGACATCAACACCCCACGTTGTGCTTGGGGAGAGTGTTGATGAAACATACGAAACTGGCGTGGCATTCGCAACAGGAATAATTGAATGGCTCGCAACAGGCGTCGTCGTTCCGTCAGCAAGCAAAACGGTGTCGGCAGGAATCACCACAGAGGTGTTGCTCTGTCCAAAGTTCACCGTACGGATAGATACGCCTTCACTGCCACGTGTTGTCGAAGTAGAGACCCGCCGATTAAAACGCACCGATGATTCTTGAACAGTCAGCGTTGCGCCACTTCCTAAAAGTAAAGTTGCCCCCTTGCCAGTGATCTCGTGACTTTTAGGAGCAGTTGAGGCAAAGGCAGCTTGAGCATCTACGGCACATCCGCCATAACTTCCTTCACCAAAGACCACCTGTGCGCCGCCAGTCATGATGAGCGGCCGTTCAAAGTAATAGATACCCGAGGCAAAGTAATGAGTTCCACCAGTGAGCGTGAGTGCGGTGGTGCCGAGATAGCGACCAGGGAAATACAACGAACAAGTACCAATCGACGCTTGTGATCCTGGTCGTTCAAAACTAGGAATTTGTGGAAGTTGTGGGTAGTTCCAAATTGACCCAGTGGGATTATCTCCGGCCAACTGCCACCATTGTTTTTCGATGCTGGTCCAACTAGTTGATCCATCATTGGTGAGGTTGCTGCTGAGAGGCGCTGTTGCGGTACCCGCATTAATCAAGATATTTCCACTTAAAGCCGAGGTGGTGGTACCAGCCCATGATGGCGTTGAGATGTTTGTCGTAGTTCCCGAATTCAGCGTGGTGATTGTGCCGTAACGATTTGCGCCCGAGGTGTAACTCGTGACCGTTGTGCAGGTTGAGTTGACGTTATATCCATTGAGCGACCAGTTGGCTGAAGAGGCGAAGCAGGCAGATGGTCCAAAATCGCGTTGCAATGTAATTGCCATTCGTGTTCCGGATTTCACGGCTTCGGCCGCTGAGTTCTGCTCATGCAATGCCGGTCGCGTATCAAGCAGGACACGAGTGAAAGTCAGCAGCCCGATAGCGATCACGCTGCCAACGACTATCAAGATGAGCACAAGTAAAAGTGCCGAACCCCGATCGCGCTCGGAGCGCTTTTTCCAAACTGCCGAAATCTTGGTCATGACGGTTGCGACACCATTAAGCACGAGACTGCTTCATCGGGAGTCAACGTGATGATTACTCCAGGAGATCCATCGGTGGGTGTACTGAGGCGGCTTGCAGGTATTGCAATTCCGCCTGAAGAACATTCGGCACGTACGAAGGTATATCCCGACTTCGGAGTTTCGGTGATTTGTACTGTCCGCGTCGTTGTGCCTTGAGGAAAAGTGAAGTCGAAGGTGGCTGATGATGATTGTGAAGTATCGAGGTCTCGCACACCAACGTCGGTCGTGTACGACCAAGTTCCAGTGGCCTCAGATAGTGCTCCTGCTTGTTCAATGCGCTTTTGTAGGGTGATTGTTCCGCCACAAACTGCCGCACTAATTGATCGCAAAACGTTTCCTAGTTGAGCAAACGAAGCAGAGTTGGCGGGTAAGAAAAAGTCGGCTGCTGAGGCATTGCCGGGATTGGTTGGTCCAGTTCCGTTCCAGACCACATTGCCGACTACTGACTTCATGCGACCTTGGTTGGTCGTGCTGGCATCGTTGCCCACCAAAATTCCGACAATTCGTGCACCGGTACCGCGTCCGTAGTTGGCGGCAGTTACTGCACGCGACAGATCGCTGGTATTGAAACGCGCGTCACCGTCGTTAGGAGTATTCGTACGATTGCGATTTGGTTCTCCATCAGAAATGAAAACTACAAGTTCTGGCAATTGAGAGAACGCAGTTCCAGAAGTAGTTCTGAACGCTTGCCATAAGCCGTCTTCCCAATTCGTTCCAGGCCCCCAGCGGGCGTTGCTCAAGTCCTGATTATCAACCTTGGTACGCATCGCAGTGAGGTTGGTCGATGGATTGAGGATGTTGACGTATTGGCCAGCGGTTGTCGGGTAATACGAATATGCCGAAACATCGAAACCGACGATGCGCAAATAAGTTGGGGTCCCCGAAAAAGCATCGATAAACCCGAGTGCTGCATTGACAAGTGAGGTTGCGCCTCCTTGTGAGGGAATCGAGCTTGACGTGTCAAGGACAACGGTGACGGTCCCGCCACAACGCGTTGGGGGAGCAGAAGGATCAATGATTCCACCGGTGTAGTCGGTGGGCAGTTGATCTTGAGATGAGAGTCCGGCTCCACCGGTTGTAAATTCTTCGCCGCTACCAAAGGTGACTTGGACATCTTCACCAATCGGCCGAAGGACGACTTGATTACGAGAAGTCACAGTGACTGCGTGAATTGGCGATTGAGTTGGGTTCCAAGTAACTGGAGGCGCGGCGAGTTGATGAGCAACTCCAACTTTTGTCAATGTCTGCGTTGTGAGTCCGACATTGCGAATTTCATAACGCTGTAGTTGCCATTCCTCGCCGACCTGAACATACCGATATGAAACGACATAATTTGTGGTGACATCACTTGTTGAAATGTCGGCACGGTTGAGAGTGAGAACATTGGTGCCAGGCAAAGTTGTTCTAGGACTTGGTTGGTGCAAAGGGTCAATATTGCGACTTGATGCAGATGCAAGATCATTGGGAATCCATGCTTGTAGAAATGTGATGTCCTTTGATTCTGACAAATGGTCTTTAATGGGACGCTCGGTCCGAAGAATCACAATCATTGCTGCCGAAAGGCTGGACATGATAATCCCAAGAATTGTCACGGTAATGAGCAGTTCAACCAAAGTCATACCGCGATCGCGTTGACCAGATTGATGTTTGGCTTTATGAAATTGAGCGCGGGAACACATTGCTCTTCACCACTTCCAGCGACTTTGAGTAACCCGATGGTGATGTCACCATGAAGGTAATGCGTTGCAGAGTGCGAGCCGTTGTGAGTGATGCGGTCTCATTGCATTCGGTGCCAGAAAGTCCGTTTGTTGTGATCCACGTTCCCGATGACACCGAAGTTGTGTTCCAGAAGAACATCCCCGTCAATGTGACTGAACTCGTGGGCCAATCGACAGTTCCTGCGGCGGCTTGAATGATGGGCAGGTACCCACCATTGCTGTTGTTGGTGGGACATGGAATGTAGGCGTAGTTTGCCAAGCGATCGGCAGCGCTACCCAAGACTGCTTCCACTTTGGCTTGTTCGTCAGAAAATCTCGACAAACGGATGGCTGACCACATGGCTCCGAGAACCCCAGAGACCACGATGCCCATTAAGGCAACGGCAATGACGACTTCAATGAGGCTTGAACCTCGGTCGTATCTTTTCATGGTGGTCCTACTTCAGTGAACGTCGTGTAATCAACACGTCATTCATCGGCGCGAGGACCGTCTTGGATTGTCAGGAAATTGTTAAGAAGAGATCAAACCCTCAGAATCAGATCTAAAAAATGACTCCGGCTGCCCGCAAGGCCGCAGCATCAAGCCCAACTTCGGCGACTACTTCGTCGCTGTGTTGTCCTGGGCTGGGGGCCAGGCGGCCAGGTTGGGCTGGAGTTGCCGAAAACCGCGCTGCTGGACGAGGCTCGCGAAGTCGACCAGCCACAGGGTGCTCGCGTTCGACGAATACCTGGTTGTTGCGAATTTGGGGCTGTTGTGGCAGATCGGCCAGCGTCACGACAGAAGCGGCCGGAACGTCAAATGATTGAGCACGCGCAACAAATTCGTCGGTGGGTTGTTGTGCTGAGAGTTCAGTCATCAAAGGGACCAACTCTGAGGCGTTCATGGTGCGTCCGGCCATTGTTGCAAAGCGCTCGTCGTCGGCAAGTTCGGGATGACCAAAGGTTTGGCATAGTCCACGGAATTCGCTATCGCTGACAACCGAGACGGCGGCGAATCCGTCTTTGAGTCGCGTGATGCCGTAGTTCTGTCCAATCGTCGGAGTGCGGTTGGCATCATCGTCGAGCAACACCGCATCCATGCCCGAATCTGGCCACATAAATGAAACCGCGGCATCGAGCATTGCTAAAACAATGTGCTGACCGTCGGCGTTGCCCGCAGCGCGGGCGTACAACGCTGAAGAAATTGCTTGAGCCGCGGTGAGCGATGTGACTTTGTCGCACAAGAGAGTACGAAACAATGATGGCTCACCATTGCGCGGATCGGTTTGCACACTCGCAAGACCAGACGCTGCTTGAATGACATTGTCATAGACGCGATGTCCACTGTTAGGTCCATCGGGCCCGTAACCACTGATACTCACATAAATCAGATTGGGATTGACTGCTTTCAGATCTTCGTAACCAATTCCGAGTCGCTCAACTGCACCGGGTCGAAAGTTTTGAATGACGACGTCGGCAGTTTCGGCAAGCTTTTTGAGAACCGCGACACCTTGTTCACTTTTGAGATCGACAACGAGCGAGCGCTTGCCCCGGTTGTTGTTCACGAAAATGCCGGTCATTCCGCCTTTGGCTGAGCCGATGTAGCGCATGAAGTCACCGATACCGGGAGATTCGACCTTGATGACGTCGGCGCCCTGGTCGGCCAGCATCATGGCGGCGAGTGGGCCAGAGATCATGACCGACAAGTCAAGAACT
>CAMDER010000019.1 GCA_945896935.1 Bifidobacterium breve
TGCGAGGCCGGTTGAGTGCCCGCAGATTTTGCTGGCTGCCCAGTACGTGTTTGCCAAATCGCTGCAGCTAATTGTGAGCGGGCAGAGTTTTGTGTACACAGAAAAAACAACGGCTTGTGCGAGGACACGCGACGAGGAGCGATTAAGTGCAAGCTTGAGGGGGCCAGTCGTATATAGCGACGGCGAGCGTCACCAGATGACGTCGAACGAAGAATGAGTCCGATGTTTTCAAGGGTGTCAAGGTGATGAGCGAGCAAATTTGAGGGAATGTGCAAACGTGATCCGAGGTCGCGAGGGGAACGATCGCTGAAGGAAAGTTCATCAACGATCGCGAGGCGGGCGGGTTCGCCTAAAGCTGCGTGTATTGCCGCTCGTTGTAAGAGTTCATCAGAGGGCCTTGTCACAGAGATCAGTCAATCACGGTTGAGTGAATTTTCTGAACCTCAGGCCATGAACTTTCAGTGAATAAACAATGAGTCGCAGTAGTAGTGAAAGTAGTAGTAGTGCTTATTCCCAGCGGAAAGTTCTGGCGGCAAGCAGTGGTGTTACCACTGCCCAGATACCAAGAACAATCCATGAAGTCCCCGGGCGATCAGCTTGTCCAACAAGTGCGTCACGCAGAACATCGGCCAATGCGCCAGAAGGAAGGCATTTCGCAACTGCCGCAACAGGTGCGGGCAACTCGTCGAATGGCACCACCATGCCACCAAGCAGAAGCAGTAGCAGATAGAGGCCATTTTGCGCGGCAAGGTTGATCTCGGCGCGTAAGCGTCCGGCGATGAATAGGCCAAGTCCGGCGAAGGCGATACTTCCTGTGGCTACGGCACCAATCGCAAGGAGCCATTGTGCATTGCCTGACTGCCAATCAAGTAATAACGCCACCGGAATCAAAATGACGAGTTGCACGATCTGCATCAATAAAACCGTGACGATCTTTGCGGCCAACCATCGGGGCCGACCAAGTGGAGTGACTCCTAATCGTTTTAAGACTTTGTAGCTACGTTCAAAGCCCGTCGCGATACCAAGGCTGACCATTGAACTACTCATAATGGCGAGCGCGATAATGCCTGGCGTCAAGAAATCCATGTGATCGTCAAAGCCCGTCGGCAAAACATCGGTCGTTCCGAAGAACACCAGCAACATCACGGGGATGATCAGGGTTAAGAGAAGTTGCTCACCATTGCGGGCCAATATCTGTAACTCGGCGCGCAGTTGCGCCCGAAACGGACTAGAGGAAACTTTCACGAGGCTCCTCCGGTCAGTTTTTTGAACACATCTTCCAGGCTGGCCATGCCCGTTCGCAGTTCGACCACATCGACGCCACGTTCAGATAACCAAACCGCCAGTGCGGCGACGAGTCCTTGTGGTGCATCTTCAATGCTGTAGTCGCAGGGGGCATCTTCAACGAGCCACCCCGCAAGATTGTCTGGCATGTCATCAAGTATGAGTGGTCGCACGGTGCGCAGGCGTACGGTTCGTCGGGCCTTACGCACATCGTCGAGGGTGCCTTCAACAAGTACTTTGCCCTTGTCGAAAATGATGACGCGGTCACAGATCTTTTCGGCTTCATCAAGTTCGTGGGTCGCCAAAATGACGGTGACCCCTTGATCAGCGAGGCGACGAATAATCTCGCGAATCGTTGTCCGACCATTGACATCAACCCCACTAGTCGGTTCGTCGAGAAAGATCATTCGGGGTTGCGACGCAAGAGCCAGAGCGAGGGACAGGCGCTGCTTTTCGCCACCCGAGAGGCGACGCCACGGGGTCTTTTGGCGATCGGTGAGTCCGACTAAATCGATGAGTTCGTGGGGGTCGGCGTATTGATTTTTACCGCTGCCGTACAACCCGCAGTACTGCCGAACCACATCAATGGGACGGGCGCCGGGGTAGATGCCGCCTTCTTGGAGCATGACTCCCATTTCATTAGCCAACGCCCGATGGTCCTTGGTGGGGTCGAACCCTAAAACGCGCACCTGACCAGATGAGGCTCGCCGAAGACCTTCGCACACTTCAATGGTGCTGGTTTTCCCAGCACCGTTTGGACCAAGAACAGCGGTGACCTGTCCGGCATACGCCGAAAATGAGACTGCGTCCACCGCGACTAGGTCGCCGTACCGCACCGAGAGATGATCGACGACCAAAGTGGGTTCATCGCGGTTGATTCGAGAGAATGACGGGACGTCTTCGGACACGCCTTTAACTTTAGTCGTAGGGGCGGGTAACACTCGTCGGGATAACCTGAGGTTTCTGTGATTGATGTCCGTTTACTTCGCAATGATCCGCATGTGGTGAAAGCTGCTCTCGCTCGTCGTGGCAAGCCCGAACTTCTCGTCCAACTCAATACCGCGATAAGCCTCGATGAACAAGTTCGAGATATCACCGCCCGCCGCGACACTATTCGTGCTCGTGTGAACGAACTCTCAAAATTGGTCGGCACCGCTCGTCGTAACGGCGACAATGAGGGTGCTGAAAAACTTCAAGCCGAAAGTCGTTCACTTGGAGACGACGAAAAATCGTTGGCTGAATCTTTTGAAACTGTGCAAGGGCAGTTGCGTGATGTCATGTTGCGCCTACCTAATTTGCCGCACCCAGATGCCCCAGATGGCGCGAGTGATCGCGATAACCCGTTGGTGATTGGCCCAAATCAAATGCCGGCAAGTTTCACTGAGCATCAACGAATGCCCCATTGGGAAATCGCTGATGAACTTGGCATTCTTGATAATGAACGCGCCGTGAAGTTAAGCGGTGCAATGTTCACGATGCAGCGTGGCGCCGGAGCCATGTTGTCGCGAGCACTGTGCCAGTACGCACTTGATATGAACGCCGATGCGTTTGAAGAAATTCGTCCACCATCTTTGGTCACAACTGCAACTCTCACCGCAACTGGACAACTCCCAAAGTTTGCTGAAGATGCCTACGCTATTGAACGTGATGATTTGTGGTGCATTCCCACTGCTGAGGCTCCTTTAACTTCGATGTACGCCGGTGAAGTTTTAGAAGAATCACAACTGCCACTTCGAATGATGGCCTATTCATCGTGTTATCGCCGCGAAGCCGGTTCGGCTGGTCGCGACACGCGCGGAATGTTGCGGGCTCACGAATTTGACAAGGTTGAAATTTTTGCCTTGAGCACCCCCGAAGCTGCTGACGAACTATTGATTGAATTACGCGATCGGGCCGAGCGATTGATTGCTGGCTTGGGATTGCCGTATCGCATCATTGAAATTTGCACCGGCGACATGGGTCAAAGTCATCACCGCAGTTTTGACATCGAGGTATACGCACCTGGTTGCGATAACTGGCTCGAAGTTTCGTCGGTCTCATGGTTTAGCGATTATCAGGGTCGACGTGCCGATATTCGCTATCGCAAAGCCGGCGAAAAGGGTACACATATCGCCAACACTCTGAACGGTTCTGCACTCGCTGTGCCTCGTGTGTGGGCAGCAATCATGGAGAACTTCCGTGAAGCCGATGGCAGCGTGGTTATTCCTGAAGTTCTTCGTCCGTACATGCGCGGACTTGAACGAATTAGTCCGAAAAGCTGATCACGATGAACTTGCGTGACCGTCGTATTCAATACGAAACCGCAGGATTAGATTTTGCTGATCTTGACGAGTCGCCAATTCAGCAATGGCATGCCTGGTACATCGAAGCAGCAGAGGCTGAACTACCCGAACCAAATGCCATGGCGGTCGGCACAATCGACGCTGAAGGTATGCCCGACTCACGGATTGTTTTAGTTCGCGGATTTGACGATGATGGTTTGACATTCTTCGGCAATTACAACAGCGCCAAGGGCCAACAGATTGATGCCAACCCTGTTGCGAGCGCGGTATTCCCGTGGATTGGTTTGCATCGTCAGGTGCGGGTACGGGGCAGTATTGAAATGTTGCCGCGTCACGAAAGCGACGCTTATTTTGCGTCACGTCCACGCGATAGCCAATTAGGTGCCTGGGCTTCACCGCAAAGCGAAGTGATTAGTGGTCGCGAAGTGCTCAACGAGCGTCACGCCGAATTTGCCGAAAAATTCGCTGGATCCGAAGTGCTACGTCCGCCGCATTGGGGTGGCTGGCTCATTGTCCCTGATGTTTTCGAATTTTGGCAGGGCCGTCCGAATCGTTTGCACGATCGTTTTCGTTATCGGCGCGATGACCTAACCCAAGATTGGGCGATTGAGCGTTTAGCCCCGTAATGAGGTCACTTGCCACGTAGTGACTGCACTGACTAATCCGTTGATGAGGGACTCGGTATGGGGCGGCAAGGCTGGGCCTTCCCAATCCCAGAACATGGGAGTCGTTCCTCGCACACGTGGCGGCAGTTCAATCTGGACGCCAGTACCTGGTGGCAAATTGACGGGGTTTTTAGGATGTAGTCCACGAAGTTCTTTTGGAATCTCGTCAATGTCGGTGATGATTTTGTACGCCGGTAAATGCGTACGTAAATGCGACCCAACATGTTGAGCGAACTTTCGATGTTGGCCACCTAATAACAACGAGGAGTAGTAACCCTGACGACCGAACCCGTGAATGGTGATCACCGTGTGCACATGGTCAATAAAACTGCGGAGTTGTGTGGAAGCATCTGGAGAAACCTCAATAGATGGAATATGACGTTCCATTCCTTTGGGTTGATGGACACCGTAGTAACTGGTTCCACTACGTTCGGCGGCGTGCATCGCAACAACTTCAGTCATTTCTTCGAGGCCACCACCGTGATAGGCCATGAAACCAATGCGCTGATCTAGGGGGATGTCGTGTCCACGCAGAGTGAGGACTTCTTCAACATCAGGATGGTCGAGGAGTTCTTTGAACATGAAGTTTTACGAACTTCGTTCTAAGTCGCGACGTCGGGAAGCGAACGTATATGTCAGGGCCGAGCCAACGATTACTGCAAAGACGATTGCGAGGACGAGACGATTGTTGTCAATATATTGAGCGATTCGCTCTTGCCAATTCAAGACACGACCCGTGAGGTCATCGTCGTATTTATCGCGAATATCGTTGAACCAATACCACGAGAGATAGAGCCCAGAAAGAATCATCACGATTGCTGAAGCTGTTTCAACGTACTTCATTCCGGTGCGGAGTGACTTCAGAAGTCCACCCTGTGCCAAAGCAAGCGTGACGGTCAAGGTGGTGATGAGCAGCGACATCGCGACTCCATATAGAACGATCGCGACGATTCCTTGGAAGAAACCATCTGTATCAATGGTGCCAAGAACGGTGGCCGAGAATGGGCCGATAGTGCAACCGATTGAAGCAATCGCATAGGCCAAGCCAAAGACATACATTGAGGCGATTGTTTGATCGCGCTTGCCTGTTTCTAGTTTTGGAGTTGAAAACGGCAATCGATAACCAAACAACATGGCAATGCCAAGAATGACCAAGGCTAATCCGATCAGGAGGCCAACATACTTGGCATTCTGATTCAACCAATTGGTAAAGAGTCGACTGATTCCACCAACAATGACAAAGACAGTCATGAAGCCGGTTGAAAGGGCAGCACTCACTAAAAGCGCGCGACGAACGGTAGCCCGTTGCGTACCCGGCCGGCCACTGACTCCGAGAAAGTACATGAGATAAGTCGGCAACAACACAAAGCCGCAAGGATTAACAGCAGCAAGTAACCCGCTTCCGAAACTCAACCACAGACGATCTGAACCGGCAATCATGAAATGCCCATTTCACTGAATGCCGCCGCAATGTCGTCAGCGGTGAGTTCGCCGGCCACTTGTTTGATAATTGTGCCAGCGGCATTCACAAAAAATGTTGTGGGGAAAGTCGAGACTCCATTGGCAACAACCGATTCGCCATTCGGGTCACGCAGAATTTCGTATGTGACACCGATGTCGTTGACAAATGACGACGCAGTATCGGACGAGTCCTGAGTATTGATCCCTATAAAACTCACTCGGTCACCGTATTTTTCGAATGCATCTTGTAACGCAGGCATTTCTCGTTTGCAGGGCTGACAGTTTGAAAACCAATAGTTGATGAGTGCGGGTTTTCCAATGGTAAACAGAGTTGATGTACTGACGGACTCATCGTTGAGATCAAGAACATCGGCATTCTTCAGTTGCTTACCGACGACTGGTGCATTGGTGCCAATTCCGGGTTCTTGGTACACGCCTGGTTGATCAAGTACGACATCACTTTTGTTGGAGTCTTGCTGAAATGATCCGATGATCACGATTGCGCAAGCCGATGCGATGAGGGCAGCGATGGCGGCAATGACAAAAGGGTTAAGTCGACGTAGTGATTCCTTCAATGCCACAAGTTCAGGTTAGTTGCCACTGATTGCATCGGGGTTGTCGTTGACTTGGGTCAGGGATGCCCGGCCGCAGTTTGGGGGGATACTGCGGCCGGGGTCTCCCGGTGCAGTGATGGGGTCGTCAAGCGTTGCCCACCACCGAGATGAATATGGAATAGATGTATGTGGATGACTGGTCGATGTGATTAGGCGACTCGAATGACCACCTCGTAACTCTTCTGTTCACTAACGCTCGCAATACTGCGAATTGTGCGGTCTTCGTCAATGACCAAAATCGGCTTGGGTAATACCGATGGTCGGCCGCGCGGCCGTCGGTCAACCACGATGCGTCCGTTTTCGATGAGTTCACCTCCCCACACGCCCCACGGTTCTTCACGTTCAAGCGCCCCGTCGAGACACGAGGTCGACAAGGCACACCGGGCGCAAATTGCCTTGGCGCGCGCAATGTCGATGTTCTCGTCGCTGAAGAAGAGGGGAGTCAACGTGCCGTTGCCGTCGGCACAGCGAGCTGTTTGCTTCACTGGGGCTAAGGCAACGAACTCTTTGATTTTGACTGTTTCAAGGTCGATCGGGGCTTCAAGGATCATGGTCATGTTGTTCTCTGTTTCTGGGTGTTGTATTTGGTCTGGATTGTGGTGGTTTCGATTGTTTGGTTTGAGTCGGGAAAACGAAAAAGGCCGCTGGGATTTCCCAGCGGCCTCAGTGAGGATTCTCGACGTTGGTGTGACCTACGTGAGTGACTCCCTGAGCCGCTGAGGTGAACGCTTGGTATTCACCGCTGCGAAGCCGGCTGCCATATAGGCAGTTTTGGCGGCTGCATGCTTCGTACCTGCGTGCATCACGGCAAACGTGTTAACAGGCGCGAACGAGAACACTGGCCATGAGATCTTGGAGATCGACGGGGTGTTCTGGAGAGACATAACGCTTCTTAGGCAACCACTTTGAAATGACAATGTCAACTGATTTAACCGACCACGACGTCACGGAGTCGGTCGAGCGACCGTGAATAGTGCCAAAAAGTCAGCACTAAAAGGACAATTCCCCCTGCTAGGAGGGCAATTCCACTGGCGCCAAGGATGGCATTTTGACGGTGTTGAGCCTGGTTAGAAATTTTTTCATCACCCCGCAAAATGATGAAGAATCCGAGCCCTATCAGGGCGAAGATTGCAACTGAGACTGAACTCATGAAGCGAATTCGCTTCATGGTGATCACATCGATATCGGATAGGTCGGGGTTGGCAATTGCTGTCATATCTTTCAGAGCCTGCGCCGATAGAAATCTCGCATTTTTTAGATGTTTGAGTCTGATTTGTTCAGACGTTGTTTGCCAACTAGAGCGATGAACTTTGCTCTCCTGAAAGTTGGGCTTGCGAAACTTTATTTACGTGAGCGTCACTTTGATCAAGAAATTTGATCCCCCATTGATCAAGCAAACGACGATCAAGCCAACGACGGTCAAGCAAACGACGGTCAAGCGGCCGTTGATCAAGCGAATTGATCCCACGGCACTTCCAATAATGGCCATGTCGGGCGTTTCATTCATTGGCACCGCATGTACGCCGTTGTTGTTGGGAAATCCTTTGGCGCTGATGTTGCTCAGTCCCCGAATCATCTTTATGGGTATGGCCGCCAGTCAGATGTCGCTGATTCCCTTTGTTGTGTTGGCTTCTTTGCGCTTGTCAATGACCGATCCATTTCATTTTCTTATTGGCCGCCGCCATGGACCCAAGCAGATGGCCAAACTTGGCCGAATCGGTAGATGGATGGCCAAGCCAGGTGCGCATCACAAAACTTTGGCGATAGGACTTCTGGCAGTGCGGCCGATCGGACGCCATTTGATGTGGGCAGGGGCGCAAGGCGTTCGAGTTCGCTGGGTGGTCGCGATCGACATAGTGAGCACCGTCGTGTACTGCGTGGTCGTGCATAAAGCGGCGTCAACTATCTCGTGAAACTGGTGAGCATCTTTACCTATTTTGGAGAAGATATCTCACCAGAATTACGAATGAGGTTTGTGTAAGACGACGAAATGGCCGCGGTACATCACTATTGGTGTTGAACGGGCGATCAATCGATGAATGAGCCTGGTTGATGTTTTCCAGCGAGGAAGTAATCGGTGAGAAAGTTCAATTGGTTGCACTGGCCGTTCAAACACTTGGGACGATGAAAAACCAACTCTGGTTGCCGCTGCGATAATTCGCTTGGGTGGCATATCACGCTCGGTGACACCAAGATCTTTCATGGCCTGAATTGAAACAGCGCTTGTCGCATGTCCCGAACCTGGCTCGAGCGTGACACAGATACCACCTGGCTTCAATGCTCGAAAAGCACTTTGCAATGCGAGTACCTCGTCATCAGCATGATGCAAACAATCGTAAAAAATGACCACCTCAAATTGATTTTCAAATGGGAGTGATTCAAAATCGCTGACGACAACTTCGAGAGGTACGTTGTATCGGACGGCATTTGCTTGAGCTAGTTCGACCATTTCTGGCGCAATGTCGGTGGCTGTCACTTGGTATCCACTGAGTGCATAGAAACAACTCGTCCAACCCGATCCAGCGCCGATATCAAGAACGGTCGCAGGTGGTGCTGGGAGTAGCAAAATGAGGGCTCCCATTTCTTGGAGGTATAAGCCTCGGCCATCATCGGACCAAGGCTTATCCATTGCGTGTTTCTTGTGGATGTCTCCGAGGCGACCGATGTAAGCAATCTCGTCTTCTTTGGCCACGTATCCATACTATGGGCACAGCATCCCACTCAACGCGAACCACAGGTACGGTTTGATGATGAGCGAAATCGCATTGTTGGCGAATACTGCAGGAACAATCTTTATGGTTGGCCTCATTTGGTTTGTCCAACGCGTCCATTATCCGTTGCTTAGTTATGTACAAGTTGACCAACAGATTTCTGTCGGTGCCGAACACCAGCGCCGAACAGCTCAAGTAGTTGGACTGCCGATGGCTGTTGAAGGTGTGAGCACTCTGATCCTGCTCGTCGATCGACCTGATCAAGTTGTGTGGTGGTTGCCGTGGATGGGTGCGATTCTTTTGGCGATTTCGTTGGGGTCAACGGTATTTCTCTCGGTTCCATTACATCAAAAAATGGTCAATCAACCATCTGCCGAGCTTGGCAAAAAACTCGTGTCAACGAATTGGCCTCGAACTGTCTCGTGGACACTTCGCGGAGTGATCTGCGTCGTGATGTGTGCTCAGACAGTGAGATAACAACTCAGGCAATATCAGTGACTGGTGCCGAGAATTGCGACTGATACAGGCGGTAGTACGGGCCATGGGCCAGCAACAGGTCATCATGAGATCCCTGTTCAACAATTGAGCCATTTTCCATCACCAAAATAATGTCGGCATCTTGAATCGTTGAGAGTCGGTGAGCGATAACGAAACTGGTGCGTTCTTTACGAAGCGCGTTCATCGCTTTTTGAATCAATACTTCGGTACGCGTATCAACCGAACTTGTGGCTTCATCCAAAATCAAAATGGCAGGATCAGCGAGGAAAGCTCGAGCAATTGTCAACAGTTGCTTTTCGCCTGCACTCACTGCACCAGATTCGCCCGTCAAAATCGTGTCGTAACCGTCAGGAAGCGTCTGCACGAACCGATCAACAAAAGTTGCTTTGGCTGCGGCCCGAATTTGTTCTTCGGAAGCGCTCGGATTTCCAAAGGCGATGTTCTCGCGGATGGTTCCGTTGAACAACCATGTGTCTTGTAAAACCATTCCAATCTTTGACCGCAACTCTTGACGTGGCATCTCGGCAATATTTCGGTCATCCAGAACAATCTGTCCACCATTGAGTTCGTAGAACCTCATGATCAGATTGACAAGTGTGGTCTTGCCTGCGCCAGTTGGTCCAACGATCGCGACAGTTGTGCCTGGTTCGGCAACAAATGACAAGTCGGTGATGAGTGGTCGGTCGGGATCATACGAAAATGTCACCTTGTCAAACACAACTCGACCAAGGGTAGGTGAAAGGTCGATTGTGCCAACATCTGCTGATTGCTCTTGGGCATCAAGTAACTCAAAAACACGCTCAGCTGATGCCACTCCCGATTGCAAGACATTGGCCATTGACGCTGCTTGAGTCAAGGGTTGTGTGAATTGACGCGAGTACTGCACAAAGGCCTGTACATCACCAAGACTTATTGTCCCTGTTGCAACACGAATCCCACCAACGACAGCAATAGCGACGTAATTGAGATTTCCTAAGAACATCGTGGCGGGCTGAATTGCCCCAGAAATGAACTGAGCCGAATTCGCCGCTTCAAAGAGTTCATCATTCAGGTTCTTGAATCGTTCTTCAACTTCTTGTTGACGTCCAAAGACCTTGACGATTGCGTGTCCTGTAAATGCTTCTTCGACCAATCCATTAAGTTGTCCGGTGTAGTGCCATTGTGAAATAAATTTGGCGCGGGATCGCTTGGCGATTATTGACATTGTCAACAAACTGAAGGGGATGACGGTCAGTGCGATCAAGGCTAAAACGATCGAGACTGTGAACATCATGAAGACAACGCCAACAATTGTGAGCAATGAAAGGACTAGTTGACTCAGTGATTGCTGCAAACTTTGCGCAATATTGTCAATGTCATTAGTGACTCGACTCAGCAGGTCACCCCGTGAATACTTATCAATATAATTCAGCGGCAACCGGTGAATCTTTGCCTCAACATCACGACGCATTTTGAACATGGTCCTCTGGACGACACCGGCAAGCAAGAACGATTGCCCATATGCGAGTACATACGAAAGCAGATAAACGCCAATTGCAAGTTCAAGTGTGCGATGTAACCGGCCAAAATCTATTCCGGTGACACCATCGCGTTGCACTAATCCATCAAAGATGATGTCGGTAGCATGACCAAGAATTCTTGGACCGGTAACGATGAGAGCAACACTGCCCACCGCCATCAGCAGAATCAAAAGTACCAACCAAGTCTCACGTCCCATTCGGCGAGCAAGCCGTTTTGCAGTCAGGGCGAAGTTCTTAGATTTCTCGGCGGGGACTCCAACAGTGTTCATGCGACCAGCGCGCATCTCGGCAACGTTGCCACCTGGGGTCTGCGATTCAGTTTTTGGATTCTTTGAAGCTTCAGTACTCATCAGATATCACTCTCTTGCGTTGCCTGAGACGCAACAATTTCTTGATAAGTGGAACAATTGGCGCCGAGATGTTCGTGGGTGCCAAGTCCAACTATTTGACCGTCTTCAAGGACCATGATTTGATTCGCGTGGCGAATAGTAGAAATTCGTTGACCGACGATGACTGTGACCGAATCTAAAACTTCAGGAATAAGCGCGGCGCGCAATTTTGCATCGGTTACTAAATCAAGGGCCGAAAACGAATCATCAAAAATATAAACATCGGGTTGGCGGACAAGGGCTCGAGCAATCGCTAATCGTTGGCGTTGTCCTCCCGAAACATTGCTTCCACCTTGAGCAATAATCGCGTCAAGAGCACCAGGCATTTGACGAATAAAAGATTCTGCTTGAGAGACTGCTAACGCTTTCCACATTTCTTCTTCAGTCGCGTCTTCTTTTCCGTAGCGAAGGTTGCTCGCGATAGATCCAGAGAAAAGATAGGGCTTCTGTGGAACCAAACCAATTCGTGTCCACAGTTCAGCAGGTGCAGTTTGACGAATGTTGACTTCATTAAGAAGCACATCTCCGTCAGTGGTATCGATGAGTCGAGCAATCAGGTTGACCAAGGTCGTTTTGCCCGAACCCGTACTACCAATGATTGCAAGGGTTTCTCCTGCCTCAACTTTGAATGAAATGTTACGCAGGACCGGCTGTGCGGCTCCTGGGTAACGAAATTCAACATTGCGCATTTCTAATGAGGCTCGGGACTGAGTGATACGAATTGGTTCATCCGAGATTTGTACTGAGGATGGAGTATCCAAGACCTCTTGGATCCGCTCGGCACTCACTGAAGCTCGCGGCCACAACGCCGCCATAAACGTGGCCATCATCACTGACATCAGAATCTGAGATAGGTAGGTGAGAAAGGCAACCATTGCGCCGAGGTTCATTTTTCCGTCAGAAATTCTGGTTGACCCAAACCACACAACTGCGACACACGAAAGATTGACGATCACGGTTGCAGTGGGGAACATCAGGCTCATCAGGCGTCCGCCGCGCAATGCTGTCGCAGTGACCGCGCTATTACCAGCGCGAAAACGTTCAATCTCTTCTGGTTCACGAACAAACGCTCGAACAACTCGAATACCTGAAAGTTGTTCACGGAGAACTTCATTGATGCGATCAATGCGAAGTTGCATCAGACGAAAAGTAGGAACCATTTTCACAACGACTGTTCCAAGAATCGCCGCGACCAATGGAACGGATATGACAATGATCCACGACAGCGCGACATCTTGTTTGAGCGCCAGAATCAAGCCACCGATAGCTGTGAAAGGTGCGGCCAACAAAAGGGTGCAGGTCATTAACACCAGCATTTGTACTTGGGTGACATCGTTAGTGATGCGCGTGATGAGCGACGGTGAACCAAAGCGGGCTACTTCACGCGCTGAAAAGTCATTGACTTGATGAAAAAGCGCTGTTCGGGTGTCGCGGCCGAATCCCATTGCGGCACGAGAACCGTAAAACACTGCTGCAACAGACATCACGACTTGCACAAGAGTGACGAGCACCATCACCAAACCCATGCGCCAGATATAGCCAGTATCGCCACGGGCGATTCCCTTGTTGATGATGTCCGCATTCAGGGTCGGTAGATACAGACCGGCGATTGATTGAATCGCTTGCAAGACAACGACTATGACCAACAACTTGCGATAAGGAATGAGTTTGGATTTGAGCAAATTCGACAACATCTCAACCTTGTACCGTACAACTAAATCGGTGAAAACCCCTAGTTGCTGCACACCTGAGGCACATCTGAGGGCGAGGGTAAACTGCCCAAGTGACTAAACGACTGATGATCCTCGCCGGATTCCTGGTCGTATCCGCATGTAGCTCAGCCACTTCATTGTCAGAAGAGTCGACTACGACTTCGGTGGCCAGCACAACGACTTCAACTACTACGACAACCACAACCACAACCACAACCACGACCACCACCACGACCACGACGCTGGCGCCTATTCAAATCTCGGGTGAGTTCTCCGATGTCGCTGAAGCGGCCGCTCTAGGTCCGCTCCCCGAAAATTTTGCGCTTGGTGCTGTGGCCGCGAGTAAGTCACCCCTCTACGACAACGGTTGCCATGCCTCAACAGCAGCAATCAATCCAGTCATCTGTGAGTTCGGAGATCTTCAAAGCGACATCGTCGTTGTTTTCACGGGTGACAGTCATGCTGCTCAATGGTTTGGGGCTCTTGAAGTCGCCGCCCGTACCAATCACTGGAAATTGGTCTCGATGACAAAGTCATCGTGTCCGGTTGCCGATGTGCCTACTTATCGACGTCGGGACGCACTTCCTGATGGTGAAGAACTGTTGTATCCCGAATGCGATGAGTTTCACTCCCGAGCGCACGCTGCTATTCGAGAGATGCAACCCGACTTAGTGATCTTTCCAGTGTTGTCCCGCTTTCACCTGGTGAATAATGGAGGAATTGCCGCCTTCAGCGCTGGACTTGGCAAGTCAATTTCGGCAGTCGCTGAAGCAGGCACGAAAGTGCTAGTTCTTGGTGAAACACCTAAGACAAATGGTGAGGACATACCAAGTTGTTTGGCCCGTCACAAGAATGACATTTCAAAGTGCGCCAACCCGCGAAGCAAAGCAGAGTTTCCTGAACGAATTAAGTTCATTTCCGACGTCGCTTCACAACATTCGTCAACGTACGTGAATCCGGTTGATTGGTTTTGTACGATAGACGTGTGCCCCGGCGAAATTGGCGGAAGAATCGTTTATCGCGATTACAACCACATTTCAGATCAATTTGCGCGCTACCGTTCTCCGCAGATCGCTGAAGCCATCAAACTTGCTCTAGCCGGTCCAGATGCAAATTAAATTCCGTCTTTGTGTCCTCTTGATGTGTGCAGTGTCTATGAGTTGTACATCAGAAATGTCTCCAGTGAATGAAGAAACTGCTGTTGTCTCGTCTGTAGCGACTTCAATTTCCATTCCCTCAACTTCTGAAAATCCGACTTCTGTGCCAGGAACAGTCATGTCGAGCACGACGCAAGTGGATGATCAGGGTTTGGAAATTCCTCTGGGAATGTGCGATTTCATCACTGAGGGTTCCATGGGATTCGGAAATCATTCCGAGAATCTGCCTGATTCAATCGTGCAGATAGGACTCACCGGTAGTTATCTCCCCATCATTGCTGAGCATTGGGGTCCAACTTCGGGTCTGCAGGTCCTGGTTGTTGGTCAGGTTCATGGCGATGAATGTGCTTCAGCTTTTGTCGTGAATGAATTACGCCAGCGACCACCCCAAAATTTTGGATTGTGGCTGATCCCAACTTTGAATCCCGAGGGACACTTTCGTGGTACGCGAACTAATGGAAGCGGGGTAGATCTCAATCGAGATGGGCTCGCACAGGATGCGCCTGAAACCAAAGCATTGATGGCTTTTACTGAACTAGTGGCCCCAGACCTCACCGTATATTTGCATTCTCCGCTCAATTGGATTGCGTATTTCAATGGTTCGCTGGCCAAGAGTGTCGGCTCGCGAATTGTGAATGCGTTGGGAATGAATGTGTTGTACACGTCCGGCACAAACCCACCAGAAAGTGCGTTTCTTTGGCAGGGACAAGCCGATGTATTACCTGGGCACCAATCAATACTGATTGAAATGCCCTCAATATCTACAAAAGAGGCACCAGCGGCACCGAATCGAAGTCCAGATAGTTTCAGCACGGTTGAGAAGGTGTCAGTATTCGCATCAATAGTCAGAGATACGCTTGACGAGGCAATGAAAGAACTTGAATAGAGGAATCAACATGAATTTCACGATGTACTCAACAAAATGGTGTGGCTATTGTCAGCGACTCAAGCGCGACTTACGCGACGTTGGAATTGAATTTGAAGAAGTAGATATTGAGCAAGTTCCTGGCGCCGCCGAACTTGTCGAAAAGGCGAATAACGGAAATCAGACCGTACCAACTGTCATTTTCAGTGACGGCACTGCGATGACTAATCCGTCACTTGCGAGTATCCGCGAACATATCGGTGCGTGAACGATTACCGACCGGCGGTATTCGGGTAGATAATTACTTTGCCGGTGTTCCGTGAGAGCAGAGCCGGATTCGGTGCGAGCAATCCACGTCTACGTAATTCGGGCATCACACCCTCGCCCACCCAGTAGGCCTCTTCAATATGAGGATGGCCCGACAGGATGAATTCATCAATGCCAAGTGAGTGATATTCCTCAATACGATCGGCTACTTCAGAGTGGTTTCCCACAAGTGCAGTCGCTGCCCCACTACGTACGAGGCCATAACCAGCCCAGAGGTTGGGCGCAATGGTCAGGTTGTCTTTTGAGCCTTTGTGTAGTGATGCCATGCGTTGTTGACCGATTGATGTCGTGCGGGCGAATTGATCTTGCGACTCAGCCATTCGATTGTCGTCAACAAGATCAAGAAATCTCTGCGTTTCTTTCCAAGCATCATCGGCGTGATCACGAGTGATCGTGTGTAAACGAATTCCGAAAGTAAGTTTTCGACCTTGATCGGCAGCCATCTGTCGCATGCGCGCAATTCGCGGCGCAATCATTGATGGTGGTTCGCCCCACATGAGGTACACATCAACATGACGTGCAGCAATTTCTTCTGCGGCGGTTGATGCTCCGCCGAAATACAACTTTGGCTGTGGGTCGGGCGCTTGACTCACCGTTGC